>NZ_JACHDI010000015.1:0-197860 GCF_014201025.1 Paraburkholderia sp. MM5384-R2 | reverse complement strand
AACAGCTCCACGGAGTGCATTTCAAGTATGGACAGAGACATAGGTGTGTCGATGGTCTATCTGAAGTCGCTGCCGGGGTTGACAGCAGTCAGATAGTTACCGTGCGACAGGCAGTCCGTACATGGGCGACAGCCCAAAATCTCCACGGCTCTCGATGAAACGGAAAAAAGCGCCCGCAGGAACATTGCGGTTTTTCGCGCCCGTAGCGCGGATGCTCGCGGGCAGCGACCGTACCGCTGGTCTATGACCTTTCCAGCCGCTGGCGGCACTCGCGCAGCAGATCGTTCGCCCGAAGCCGCTGTTCGTGCCAATACGGCGCGTACGTCCGCGAGCGCATCCTCGAAGAGACCAAAAATCGACACCTGCGCAACCGTTGCCGCTTTGGAGAAAGTCGAATGCCCGTTGTGGGTCGGGCGCTGCCCGTCGTGGCGAGTAGCCAGCGGCCAGGAGCGGCGACAATGCATCTGCGCAGTCGCCAGGAGATTTGATTTGAGTCGCCTCCCCCTCGCTCCCTTTATAATCCGGCATGACTACCTCCACTCCCCATGCAGCAACCCGACGAGCGGAACCGCCCACGCGATTCATCGGTTCGCCGATTCCGCACACCTCAGCGACCCATTCGCCTTCCACGCATTTCGAACGCACGCGCCACGAGCCGCACTGGTCGGTCGTATGAAAATACCCAAACGGCTTGCACCGCTTCTTGACGAAGGACTCATCGACGAAGTGATCGGCCAGTTGATGAGCGGCAAGGAAGCAACCGTCTACGTCGTGCGCAGCGGCGACTCGATGCGGTGTGCAAAGGTCTACAAGGACGCGAAGCAGCGCAGTTTCCGGCAAGCCGCATCGTATCGGGACGGCCGCAAGGTCAAGAACAGCCGGCAGGCGCGTGCGATGGAAAAAGGTACTCGCTACGGGCGCCAGATGCAGGAGGAGTTGTGGCAAAACGCCGAAGTCGACGCACTGTTCCGACTTGCCGACGGGGGCGTGCGAGTGCCGCAACCTTATATCTGTACCGATGGGGTGTTACTGATGGAACTGGTGGTCGACGCAACGGGTGACGTCGCGCCACGCCTCAACGACGTCCATCTGACTGAAGCGCGCGCCCTTGAACTGCACGCCCTGCTGCTCAACCAGGTTGTCCGCATGCTCTGCGCGGGTGTGATTCACGGCGACCTGTCCGAATACAACATCCTGCTGGCGGCTGATGGACCAGTGATCATCGATCTGCCTCAGGCCATCGACGCCGCCGCCAACAACGAAGCCGCCTCGATGCTCAAGCGTGACGTCGACAACCTCGCTGCGTACTTCGGACGGTTTGCACCGCAAATTCTCGGCGCGGATTACGGAACGGAGATCTGGGCGCTGTTCGAAGCAGGCGAGCTGAAAGTCGATGTCAAATTGACCGGCCGCATCGAGCTCGACACGCGACCAGTCGACCTCGACAGCGTGCTGCAGGAACTCGAAGAGACACGTCTTGACGAAGACGCGCGAGTTCGGCGACAGCAGGAACTGAGCGCGAACTGATAACCCGTGCTCGATGTACCCCGCAAGGTGCCCCGAAACAAGGTCTTCGACGAATGTTGCACCGGGAACCGGTTGCGCACCGTCAGAATAGTCGAGTTCGGCCAGTTTCCGTCGTTGGTCCGAGCGTCGCGTTCGGTTGCCGCGCCACCGCAAATCCGTCCACGTCAGTGGCGATCGCGCAACGCGGCGCCGTGCGCATGAAGCGGATGATTGACGATCTTCTCGTCTTCACGCGTACCCGCCTGGGTGACGCGCTTCCAGTGGACTTCACGTCGCGGGACATCGGGCATATCTGCAACGATGCGGCAGATGAGGTACGCGCTTCGTATCGGATGCACGGATTGACGTGCGCGTTACGGGCGAGACTGCCGGCAAGTGGGACCGCGCCCGCATCGGCCAACTGCTGATTAACCTGCTTGTGAACGCAGTCCAGCACGGTGCAGGGAATATAAGCGTGGAACGGCACCATACAGGCCGGGTCGAAAGACGGCAGGACGACCTTCACGGTCCAGATCCCCCGTTTTCCGTCGCACGTGCTCTGACCGGGACGGCCTTGCGCCCCGGAGTTTCACGCCGGGAGCTTGTTGCGCTTCGTCATGCCATTCCAGATCGCTCGCCAAGCCGGTCCCGTGCGTCGAACGGCCGCTGTACTCAAAAAGCTGACTCGCGGTGGGCGCGCAATCGAGCGTCCGCTATAGTCGGTCGGCTAAGGAAGTTGGCGGCGATGCTGCGGCGCAACCGCAGCAAGGCCCAGACTTTCTCTATGTCGACCAAGGCTCGCCGGGACATCCTCGGACCGTGCTTGCGCGCTTGCGCCGCTGGCTGCGGCAACGCCCGCCATCCCGGCTGCGATAGCGGTAGACGCGGAACGGGAGTTGCTCATTCCGGCGGCGTCTCACGCGCCTTGGGACGCCTCCAGCTCCGCAAGACGTTTGCGTAGCACACGATCCTGCTGGAAGCGGGCGGTTTCGTCGCGGATCACTGCGACGATGCCGGTGAGTTCGTTTTGCTGCGAACGTAGCAACGCCACTGTAAAGGCGATCGACATTGACCGTCCGTCCTTGTCCACAGCGGGGACGCGCAGCACATCATTGCCGTAACGCGTTTCGCCCGTTGCCATGGTCTTGTGATAGCCATCCCAATGGCGGCCGCGCAAGCGTTCCGGAATGATCAGGTCCAGCGACTTTCCGAGCGCCTCGCTCTGCGTAAATCCGAACATGCGTTCGGCCGCGGGGTTCCAGAAAGTGATGCTGCCACCGGAATTGGAGATGATGATGGCGTCGCCGATTGCGTTGGCAAGTTGCTGGAAGTCGATGGCAGTTTGCACGGCGTTCCTCCAAAGCGAATGGGTGTACTTAAATCGGATGCGGCGCCGTCAGGGGTACCGCATTTGCACGTCAGAAGCTGAAACTGCGCCTGTGTGACACCGTTAAACTGCTTTGATTTCGCGTAGATTGAAGATGTCCTGCTGGCTGTAGCCAAGGCCCGCCAGCACTTCGTCCGTATGTTCTCCGAGCAGCGGCGACGCGGTGACGTGCGGCTTCATGTCCGAGAACTTGATCGGGCTGCCGACGGTCAGATACGAGCCGCGTTTCTTGTGCGGCACCTCGACAATCGTGCCGCTCGCGCGCAACGACGGATCGTTGGCCAGTTCTTTCATCGTCAGCACCGGCGCGCACGGAATGTCGAACTTGCGCAAGATGTCGACCGCTTCGAATTTCGTCTTGTCGGCAAGCCACGCTTCGATCGTCTTGAAAATTTCGAAGATATGGGGCTGACGCGCTTCAGCGGTCTTGTAGGCTGGGTCATCGATCCACTCTGGCTTGCCGAGTGCTTTGCAGATCGGCTCCCATGCATGCCCCTGGATCGTGAAGTAGATGTAGGCGTTCGGGTCCGTCTCCCAGTCTTTGCACTTCAGCACCCAGCCCGGTTGACCGCCGCCGCCCGCATTTCCGCCGCGTGGCACCACGTCGCTGAATTCGCCGTGCGGATATTGCGGATATTCCTCAAGATAGCCAACTCGCTCAAGCCGCTGCTGGTCACGCAATTTCACCCGGCACAGGTTCAGCACGCTGTCCTGCATCGACACCGCGACCTTCTGGCCCTTGCCGGTTTTGTCGCGGCCCAGCAGCGCGGTGAGAATGCCGATCGCCAGATGCATGCCGGTGTTGCTGTCGCCGAGCGCAGCGGCGCTAATGGTCGGCGGACCGTCCCAGAAGCCGGTGGTGGACGCCGCGCCGCCTGCGCATTGGGCGACGTTTTCGTAGACTTTCAGGTCATCGTAGTGATGGCCGTCGCTGAAGCCCTTCACCGAGGCGACGATCATCTTCGGATTGAGTTCATTCAGGCGCTCCCACGAAAATCCCATCCGGTCCAACGCCCCCGGCCCAAAATTTTCGACCAGAACGTCGGACTCGCGGATCAGCTTTTCGAGCACCTCCTTGCCTTCGGCTTTTTTCGTGTCCAGCGTTAGCGACTTCTTATTGCTGTTGAGCATCGTGAAGTACAGCGCGTCGGCATCGGGAATGTCGCGCAGCTGGTTACGCGTCACATCGCCCGAACCCGGTCTTTCGACCTTGATCACATCGGCGCCGAACCAGGCGAGCAACTGCGTGCACGCGGGACCGGCTTGAACGTGGGTGAAGTCGATGATCTTGATCCCTTCGAGAGGTTTGGTCATTTGGGTATCTCCTGAGTTAGCCTGATTACTTTTTCATTGCCGCGCTTTGCGGATTCAGATTGGTCAGTCGGCCGCTTTCGGTTCCGGCCGCTTCGTCGATGACGGCATTGATCAAGGTCGGCTTGCCTGATGCGATAGCCTCGAGCAGCGCCTTCGCCAGTTCTTGCGGAGTGGTCGCGTTGTAGCCAACACCGCCGAATGCCTCGATCATCCTGTCGTAACGCGCACCCTTCACGAATACGGTCGGCGCGACGTCCTTGCCGCCCGTCGGGTTCACGTCGGTGCCGCGATACACGCCGTTGTTGTTGAATACGACCGTGCAAACCGGCAAGTCGTAACGGCAGATCGTTTCGAGTTCCATGCCGCTGAATCCGAACGCGCTATCGCCTTCGATCGCGACAACCGGTTTGCCTGTCGTTACCGCTGCGCCGATAGCGAAACCCATACCGATACCCATGATTCCCCACGTGCCCGAATCAAAGCGTTTGCGCGGCTCGTACATGTCGATAATGCTGCGCGCGTAGTCGAGCGTATTCGCGCCTTCGTTGACGACGTTGATTTCCGGGCGCGTCTTCAGCACATCGCGAATCGCGCGCAACGCGCTGTGGAAGTTCATCGGCGACGGGTTCTTGTCGAGCGTCGCGGCCATCTTGGCGAGATTCCTGTTTTTGCGCTCGGCGATCGCTCCGATCCACTCGGCGTCCGGTTTGCCGAAGCTCGCGTCGATGCGGGCGCGAAGCGCCGCCACGCATGAACCGATATCGCCGATCACCGGCGCGGCAATCGCAACGTTGCTGTCGATTTCCGTCGGCGAGATATCGACCTGGATGAATCTCTTCGGCTGCGCTCCCCACGTCTTGCCTTTGCCGTGCGAGAGCAGCCAGTTCAGACGCGCGCCGATCAACACGACCACGTCGGCTTCCTGGAGCACGAACGAGCGCGCCGCTGACGCCGATTGCTCATGTGTATCGGGCAGCAGGCCCTTGGCCATCGACATCGGCAGATACGGAATGCCGCTTTGCTCGACGAAGCCGCGGATCTCGGCGTCAGCCTGCGCGTACGCCGCGCCCTTGCCCAGCAGGATCAACGGACGTTTGGCGCTCTTCAGCACCTCGATCGCACGTTCGACGGATTCCGGCGCCGGCAGCTGACGCGGTGCGGCGTCGACGACTTTCACCAGCGACTGCTGCGCCTTCACGGCGTCCAGCGTTTGCGAAAGCAGTTTGGCCGGTAAATCCAGATACACGCCACCCGGTCGGCCCGACACCGCCGCGCGGATCGCACGCGCTACGCCTATGCCAATATCCTCCGCGTGCAGAACGCGATATGCAGCCTTCGCGTAAGGCTTGGCCGCGTTCAACTGATCCATTTCTTCGTAATCGCCTTGCTGCAGATCGACGATTTCGCGTTCGCTCGAGCCGCTGATCAGGATCATCGGGAAACAGTTAGTGGTCGCATTGGCGAGGGCGGTCAGGCCGTTGAGAAAGCCCGGCGCCGACACGGTCAGGCAGATGCCCGGCTTCTGCGTGATGTAGCCGGATATGGCTGCCGCGTTGCCGGCGTGCTGTTCATGACGAAAGCCGATGAAACGCATTCCTTCGGCTTGTGCCAGTCGCGCCAGGTCGGTAATGGGGATGCCGACCAGTCCAAAAATGGTGTTGATGTCGTTCAGTTTCAGCGCATCGATGACGAGATGGAATCCGTCGGTCGTTTCGGTCGCCTGTTGTTTCAACGTGCCCTCTGTTGTGAGCTGGTCGGCTTCTGCCATGACATGTCTCCTGGTGGTGGAGCGTTGTGTGGTTGGTCGTGAGCGGTGCACTCACGCTGTCGTTTATTCAGATGAGCCGCCGGGCCACTGCTGCAGCCGTGCTTCGGCAATGGCTACGCCTGCTGGCACGCCCGAGTTTTCGATCCAGCGCTTTCTCATGGGTGCAAGGATGAACTTCGCGGATATGGCGGCCGCGATCGATATCACTGCCGCCGAGATGAACACCGTGCTCCAGCCGCCATTCGCCGACAGAAGCGATGCGACCGGCACCAGCATCGAGGCCGTACCCTTCGCCGTGTAAAGCGTCCCCGCATTCGCAGCGGCGTATTTGCTGCCGAACGTGTCCGCGCAGGTCGCGGGGAAGATCGAGAAAATCTCGCCCCAGCAGAGGAATACAGCGGCCGCGAAGAACATGAATGCATACGGGTTGTGGCCAAACTGCATCAGTCCCAGCAACGCGACGCCTTCGCCGAGGAAGATCATGAACATCGTGTTTTCGCGGCCAATGCGGTCAGACAGAAATCCGCATAGGGGACGGGTGAGTCCATTGCACAGATTGTCGATCGACAGCGTCATCGTGAGGAGCGGCAGCGTGATGCCGATCAAACTCACAGGCAGCCTGGCAAAGCCGTATTCCTTCGCGATCGGCCCAAGCTGCGCGGTCGCAATGATGCCGCCGGCCGCAACGAACACGAACATCAGATACAGCACCCAGAAGAGCGGCGAGCGGATCATCTCGCCGGACGTGTAGTCGATCTTGCTTGCAACGATACGTTTAGTCGGGATCGCACTGGCGGGCGGCTTCGGCCGTACCAGCATGGTAGCGAGCAGCAGGATGCAGACACCCTGGAAAATGCCGAAGAACATGAACGCGTGCTCGTAGCCCGAACGCTGGATCATGTTGGCAATCGGTATCACTGTGACGGCCGCGCCGGCGCCGAAACCCGCCGCTGTCAAACCGGCTGCGAGACCGCGTTTGTCCGGAAACCATTTGAGCGCCATGCCGACGCAGGTGCCATACACACAGCCCGCGCCGATGCCGGCGATGACTGCTGCGACGTATAGCTCCGCGAGACTGCTCGCATGCGCGTTGATGATCCAGCCGAGCGCTGCGCACAGCGCACCGCCGGTCACAACCGGGCGTGGCCCGAACTTGTCGACGAGCCAGCCTTCGACGGGGACGAGCCAGGTTTCAGTGACGATGAAAATCGTGAATGCGGTCTGGATCGCTGCCTGACCCCAATGGTGGGCGTTGTCCATTGGTACGACGAACAGCGTCCACGCATACTGCAGATTCGCGACGAGCCCCATGCACACGATGCCGATAGCGAGTTGCACCCACCGGTGATGCCAGAATCGTGCGCGGCCGCCATCCAATACGTTCGAATGTCCCATGTCTTCGTCTCCTGCATATTCCGTCGCGCTCAAGCGGCGCGTTGGACTTACGTGATCGAATCGCTTCGTCGCCGGTTCGCCTGCGGCAATGAAGCGCCAATGGTCGGCCAGAGGGTATTGCACTAATGAAAAACCCCTTGCTCGTTGAACGCACAACAGTGGAGGTGCGAGCTATTGCACGAGCAGCGTGGGTGAGGAGATGCTGCGCGAGAAGAGTGATAAACGAAAGTTAAAACATTTTATGGTTTGCATTAGGCATCCGTAATATACGGGTCGGCCGCGTTGATGCGGAACGCGGCTCCCTGCCAGCGGCAAGTCGTCCAGACATTGACTGGCATGTAATTTTTTCGCCCGCAGACCTATGAAATTGGGTTTCGCCCAGCGGGCGTTCGATTTGGAAATTGAACGGATCGGAGAGCACGCGCGACTGGGTTCCCCCGCTGCGCTGGAGGTCGTCGGATTTCGTGTGATGCTCTGTACGTATTGCAGCACTGCGAGAAATGAGTGCCTTCCATCAACGCCGTTGCAACGGCTGCCACGTATAAACAAATTAATATAGATATTCGAAAAAACTTTAACTGTTGTTTATTTATGCGGTCTCCTATTCTCTGCTCAGGCCATTTGCCGGAAGGAGTCGATCATGAATCCCTCTCAATTCCATGTTCGCGACAGCGCGCATGACGCGGAAGTCCAGGCACAACTTTGTGCCTATAACGTCGCTTTCGACGAACTCGGCCTGCGTTTCCGTTGGGATGAGCGCACGCTGATGTCCTTGGCCATGATTGACGGCGAACAGGAGCAGATTGCCTCGTATATCGAAACGCATCATGCACACTTGCTGAAAGCCTATAGCGCCGAATTTCTGAGCCGAGCCATTCTCGAAAAGAAAAACGCCCGCAATCCATCGCGCTTACAGAAGCGCGTCGATAGCGCGCCGCATCCGAGCCAAGTGATGCATCAACCACCGATGAGCCGCCGGTCCGAACGCAGTTCGTATGGCGTGGAGTTGCCAGCGCTGGCTGGCGTGTAGGCCGCGGTGGTTAGCCGCGTATGTTGAACGGCCGTTATTGGAAGAACTGAAAGGCTGTTCAGGGTCGAACTCGGCCGACTGTAATATGCCCCTTTCGCCGACAAGCTTTCGCTCGCTCATTCCGGCAAATACGCACGCCCGGTGGTATTTTTGGTGGTATCCGTACCGGCAAAATTCCTCAAACCCGCTCAAGCAAAGCGATAGCAGGAATTTTTTCATTCCGGCCCTGCCATCAAACAATCTTCCCGATTCCCAATCGTCCGGAAGACATCGCCAGTCGCATCTCCCATCAAAAACCCTTTAGCCACACCGGGATCATTCATCCAGGCTGGTAAGCACGCCCTCGCCGCCTCACTCCCGACGGTGGAAAGTACCTTGCGACACAGAGCCCGTAAATGATCAGCGCCGCGACCGTGTAGGACACGAATCGCGCCGCAAAGAACAGCAAGACCACGACGACCGCGGCCAGCAGCATCTCCAGTCTCGGACCGAGCGCCGACAACTGCCCGCCGCGCGCTTCGAAGGCGGTCCCCAGCAAGATCAGCAACGGGATCAACGCGAGCACCATGTGGATCGGCTCGAGGATCGGATAAGCCACGAGCATCGTCATCGAAGCGAGCGCGTAGTCGATGCGGCTGTCCCGATGGCGGCGAAACACCAGATACGCGGACAGCAGGCAAGCAGCCAGCACCAACGCATGCGAAGCAATCGACAGCAATGTACCGGACACCGGCATGCCGATCGTCGCCGATAGCGTCTGCAGCGCGCCCCTCACGGCATTGTTCATCGGCGCGCCGCCACCGCTCATCGCCAGTGCCATGCCGTTCAGGCGCGGCATGTCCGACACGAAGTAGTGCCACAAAACATCGAAGCCGAGGCGCGCTCCGGTGATCAACGTCAACGCAATCGCAACGACGCTCGCCATCACGAACGTCCGCCATTCGCGACGCAGCAACAGCAGGCCGGCGACGGCCAGGGGCGTGAGCTTGATCGCGATCGCAAAGCCAAGAAAGAGTCCAGCGGCATAACCTTTGCCACGCTCGATCAGCGCGAAAGTCGCAACCAACAGGAAGAACAGCAGTTCGTTCGATTGGCCGTCGTAGGTATCTTCGAAGAGCGGAAAGCTCAGCAGCGCGACCGCCACCAGCAGCAGGTTCACGCTGCGCTCCGTGCCGCGGCACGCCATCGTGACGACGAGATACAAAGCCACCGAGAACAACACGATCGACGCACTCACCCAGACGATTTTCGCGGCGAGCGGCGTCAGCAGCGCGAGCGGCGCAAACACCAGCGCGAACTGCGGCGGGTAGGCGTAGAAGATGTCGTCGCCCGTCGAGCGCCCGCCGATGCCCTGCAAAAACGCGATGAGCGCGTCGTAATCGTACAGGCGCGCCGGGTCATGCAGCACGACGTTGAAGGCGTACAGGTAGAAATTGAAATCGCCGAAGGCGTCAGGGACGTTGCCACGAAACTTGGCGACGACGTGAAGGATACGCAGCGCGAGGCAGGCCACCGCAATCAGCAAAAGCAGCGCGGCACCCGCGCCGAAGTTCGACCTGGTCCGTACGGCGCCTGCGTTGAACATGGTGTCTCTCCGCGGTACGTCAATCAACGTGGGAGTAGCTGCGCCCTTGAGACCCGCGCTAGCGGGGGCGTACCAGCAGACCATGTCGCCGGTACGGTCCGGGGATGGCCGGCATGGCCAGCCATGCCGGCTTCGTGCCGGACGACCGGACAGAGATTACCGATTCGCAAAAATCGATCTGTGCGCTCGCCCACACGAGACCGACCTATATCGGGAACTTCGGCGCGCGAAGATCGTTCGTAGGCGGCCAATCGCCGTGTTCGCCGCGGAATGCCACGCACGTCGCGCCGATCGGCGCTTATCGGCTCGCGGCCCGCATGCCAGCGCGCGCAACCTCGCGGCGTCGCTTGATCACGTAGCCGCCCCACATTAGCACGAGCCATGCCGGCACCAGCCACACCGAGACCGACAAGCCCGGCGTCAGCGCCAGAATCACGAGAATCAGCGCCATGAATGCCAGGCAGATCCAGTTGCTGACCGGGAACCAGAACGAGCGGAACACCAGCGTTTCGCCCGCGGCTACCATCGCCTTGCGCGACTTCAGATGCGTGAGGCTGATCAGCGCCCAGTTCAGCACCAGCGCCGCGACCACGAGCGACATCAGCGAGAAGATCATCACGAACGGGCTGCCGCATGTCGCCGCTGGGTGTAGAACGCTGTCGAAGGCAGCGCTGTGGCAGATTGCACGGCTGGACCGTACGGTCCGGTCTGGCAAAAACGCTAATTTTACCCCGACCGATATTCCTCTGATATTCGGAGCCGCCCGCTTCGTTCTGCGCCGCACTTAAGCGCGCGGATTGTGATTGTCACGGGGATCGCGCCTGGGTATGTTGCCGAAGTCCACTTTTCATGCCGCGGAGCTTCACTATGTTGCCCCAACGTCTGCTTTGCGCCGCCGTGTTGTGCCTCTGTTTCGCGGGCGTCAGTCCGTCCGCGCTCGCGCAAACGGTGCCCGCCGCCCAGCAACCGGCCGACGACGCCGCGTCGCAGGCAAGCGGCCAGCCAACGCCAGCGCCTGCCCCCGCTACTGCCAGCAAGCCGCCTGCCGCCGCGCTCGGCGGCCCGGTGCGCAACATCGTGCTCGTGCATGGCGCGTTCGTCGACGGATCGAGCTGGAACGGCGTGGTCGCGAAGCTGCAGCAAAAGGGTTATCACGTGAGCTCGGTGCAGAACCCGCTGACCTCGCTCGCCGACGACGTCGCCGCGACCCGCCGCGTGCTCGATCGCGAGAACGGTCCGGTGCTGCTGGTCGGGCACTCGTGGGGCGGCGTCGTGATCACCGAGGTCGCCGCGGACGCGCCGAACGTCGCCGGGCTCGTGTATGTCGCCGCGCTTGCGCCGCAACTGCACGAATCGGCGATGGACGTGATGAAGGCCGGCGGCCCGATGCCGGCCGGCCAGAGCATCAGCAAGGACGCGAACGGGTTTTTGTGGATCGACCGCGCGCGCTATCACGCCGATCTCGCCGCCGACGTGCCCGAGACCGTCACACGCGTGCTCGCCGCCGCGCAGGTGCCGATCGCCGCGAGCGCATTCGACGAACCGGTCGATCAGGTCGGCTGGAAGGACAAACCGTCGTGGTACGTGCTGACGACGAAAGACCACGCGGTGTCGCCCGATCTGCAGAGAATGATCGCCGCGCGCATCGGCGCGAAGGTGGTGCCGGTCGCGTCGAGCCATCTCGCGCCGGTGTCGCACGCCGGAGCGGTGGCGGAGGCGATCGATCACGCGGCGCGCGAGTTGAGCCGGCAGCTGCAGTAAGCCGGCGGCTCGACGCCGCGCGGCTCAGCGTAGCATGAACGACATCGCCGACAGACAGTTCAGCATCCGCACCGCATGCTCGGCCGACGCCGCACTGAAGCGCAACGTCACGCCATCGACGCGCGTAAGCGTCGGCCATTGGCAGAACAGATCGGCGAGCCCGCTCGTTTGCACGCGCAGTTCACAGTCGATCGTTCGCGGCTCCGCGCGCGTCGCGGCAGGCGCGCGGCCCGCTTCGACATGCTGACGGAGCACGTCGCGCGCGGCGGCCCGCAGCGCCTCGCGCACGCTCGCGGGCGACTGCGTGACGCCGCTTGCTTGCCCGGTCGCGCTCTTCGTGACGACGAAACGCGCGCCGGGAAAACGCGGCGCGGTTTCCTCGGCGAACACGTCGTCACCCGATAAAAGCACCACACGCGCGCCATATTCTTCGGCGAGCGCACCGTACAGCCCCGCTTCGCCCAGCTCCACGCCGTTGAACGCCACGCGCGCGAACGCGAAGCTGTTGATCGTGTGCGCGAGGATGCCGCGCGTTTGCGCCTTCGCGTGATAGCCGAGCATGACGACCAGCGCCGCACCGTATTCGAGCCCGGCCATCATGCCCAGCGTGCGCGGCTTGCCGAGCACGAGCTGGGCGCGCGGATCGAGCAGATCGGGCAGCAGGTTGCGAAAGCCGCCGTGCGAATCATTGACCCACACGTCGGTCGCGCCGCCCGCGAACGCGCCTTCGACGGCCGCGTTGGCTTCGAGCGTCATCCAGCGTCGCGCGGCTTCGTATTCGCCGTTGCCCGCGCGCGTCTGCTCGGCATGGAACACGCCGGCGATGCCTTCGATGTCGGTGGAGATCAGGACTTTCATCGCGCGCAATTCCTCAGCAGGCGGGCAAGGTCCGGCACGCTGTCGCGCAGCGACAGCCGTCGATGGCCGTCGCGACCGGTGACGGTCTCGGCGCTCCACAATGCATCGACGATCGCCTGCTCGACGCTGTCGGCGCAGCCGCGAAACAGCGGGTCCATACAGTGATCGGCGACCAGCGGCGGCAGCGCGACGAAGTCCGCGCCGTGCGGCACCGTGTACGCGGTCGAAAACGCCAGCGCGATATCGCCGCTGCCGTGGCCGTACACCGAGCCGGTGCGCGCGAGACCGGCCGCCGCGCGCAACGACAGGCGTTTCAGCTGGCGCGCGTCGAGCGGCGCATCGGTCGCGACGATGATGATGATCGAGCCTTGCTCGGGTTGCTCGGGGGTCGCGTGAGCAGCGGCACTGGCAGCATTCGCCGCCTCAACGACGGCCGCGCGTTCGGCCAGCATGCGGCCGAGCGGCGTGCCGTCGATCGTCAGCATCGGCAGACGGCCGAAGTTGGCAAGCACGAGCGCGCCAACGGTGTAGTCGCGGCCCGCCGCACTGAACACGCGCGACGCAGTGCCGATGCCGCCCTTCAGATCGAAACACGACATGCCGCGCCCCGCGCCGAGCGCACCGCTCGCGACAGCGGCGCTTGCCGCGTCGAATGCTTCGTTGAAATGCCGTTCGGTCACGGCAAGCGCCTGAATGTCGTTCAGGTAGCCGTCGTTGCACTCGAACACGAGCGGATTGAGCGTCGACCATTCGCGGCCGATGCGCGGATTCGCGCGAATCGCCGCGCGGATCTGCGCCTGCGCGACCGTACCGACGCCGAAGGTGTTGGTCAGCGCGATCGGCGTCTCCAACGTGCCGAGTTCGTCGAGCTGCACGAGCCCGACGCTCTTGCCGAAGCCGTTGATCACCGACGCGGCGGCCGGCACCTTGTCGACGAACGGATCGCCGCGATGCGGCCGGATCACGGTCACGCCGGTTTGCAGCGCGCCTTCGGCAAGCGTGCAATGACCGACGCTGACGCCGTCCACGTCGGCGATCGTGCCGAGCGCTCCGGCCGGCAACGTGCCGAGATGCGGCGCGCGCTCAGCCGAATGATGGTTGCTCATGCTCATGGCCGATCCAGCTTCGGATCGAGCGCATCGCGCAGACCGTCGCCGAGCAGGTTGAACGCGAGCACGGTCAGGAAGATAGCGAGGCTCGGAAACAGCGCGATATGCGGCGCGGTCACCATGTCGGCGCGAGCTTCGTTGAGCATCGCGCCCCACTCGGGCGTCGGCGGCTGCGCGCCCAAGCCGAGAAACGACAGGCTCGCCGCCGTGATGATCGACGTGCCGATGCGCATCGTCAGATACACGACGACCGATGAAATCGTGCCCGGCAGAATGTGCCGCGCCATGATCGTCCAGTCCGACGCGCCGATGCTGCGTGCCGCCTCGACATAGGTGAGCTGCTTGAGCATCAGCGTATTGCCGCGCACGAGCCGCGCGAACGCCGGAATGCTGAAGATCGCCACGGCGCAGATCACGTTGATCATGCCGTTGCCGAGAATCGCGACCACGCCGATCGCGAGCAGAATGCCGGGGAACGCGAACAGCACGTCGGCCACGCGCATTGTGATGCGATCCCACCAGCCCTCGTAGTAACCGGCAAGCAGACCGAAGAACGTGCCGATCACCGCGCCGATCGCCACGGACAGAAAGCCTGCCTCGAGCGAAATGCGCGAGCCGACGAGGATGCGGCTGAAGATATCGCGGCCCAGCGAATCGACGCCGAACCAGTGCGCGGCCGAGGGCCCCGCGTTCAGCGCGTCGTAGTCGAAGAAGTTCTCGGGGTCGTAGGGCACGATATGCGGCGCGATGATCGCGACCACGATCAGCAGCAGCACGAACACGCCGGCGGCCAGCGCGACATGCTGCTTGCGGAACTTGCGCCAGAATTCGCTCCACGGTGTGCGGATCGCGCGTTCGGAGGCAACGGGAGTGGCCGCATTCGGCCCGGTGGCAGTGGTGCTCATGCGGGCCTCACTTGAAACGGATGGTCGGGTTGATCACCGCGTACAGCACGTCGACGATCAGGTTGATGATGATGAATTCGAGCGAGAACAACAGCACCTCGGCCTGAATGATCGGATAGTCGCGCATCGACACCGCATCGACGAGCAAACGGCCGAGGCCCGGCCAGTTGAACACCACTTCGACGACGATCGAACCGCCGAGCAGAAAGCCGAACTGCAACCCCATCATCGTGACGACGGGAATCAGCGCGTTGCGCAGGCAGTGCTTGATGATCACGAGCCGCTCGGGCACGCCCTTCGCACGCGCGGTGCGCACGAAGTCCTCGTGCAGCACTTCGACGAACGAGGCCCGCGTGAAGCGCGCCATCACGGCCGCGACCGCCGCGCCGAGCGTCAGCGACGGCAGCACGTAGCTGCGCCACGAACCGTCGCCGACGATCGGCAGCCAGCCGAGCTGCACCGAGAAAATCTGCATCAGCAGCATGCCGAGCGCAAACGCCGGAAACGAAATGCCCGACACCGCGAGCGTCATGCCCAGGCGGTCCGGCCAGCGGTTGCGCCACACCGCCGAGGCGATGCCGATCGCCATGCCGATCACGACCGCCCACACCATGCTCGCGATCGTCAGCCACAACGTCGGGAAGAAGCGTTCCGCGATCTCCTGACTCACCGGCCGCTTGCTGCGCGTCGAAACGCCGAAGTCGCCATGCGCCATCCGCCAGAAGAAACGGACGAACTGCTGCGGCAGCGGCTTGTCGAGCCCGAGGTCGGAGCGCACGAGCGCCACGGTCGCCTCGTCCGCTTCGGGACCGGCGGCGAGCCGCGCCGGATCGCCCGGCAGCAGATGCACGAACAGGAACACCAGCACGGCGACGATGAAGAGCGTCGGCAGCAGGCCTAGCAGACGTTTGACGAGGAAGTTCAGCATGAAACCAATCCGGCAAATGAGCGGCAAATGAGCGGCAAATCAGGCGGGCAACGAGGACTCGTGTGCGGCGGCGGCGCGGCGGCGGGCTGGGTGAACCGCCGCCTGCGCATGCCGCCTCGTCAGCTCATCACTTGATCGCGATCTCGTCGAAGTTGAACGAGCCGTCCGGCGCGACGTAAGCGCCCGACAGACGCTTGCTGCGCGCATACACGACCTTCTCCTTGACGAGGAAGATCCACGGCGCGTCGGCCCAGATGCGCTTCTGCGCATCGGTGTAGAGCGCGGCCTTCTGCGTGCGGTCGGTCGTTTCGAGCGCCTGCTTCAGATCGTTGTCGACCGCGTCGTTCTTGTAGTACGACGTGTTGACCATCTTCGGCGGAATCGAGTAGCCCGCCAGCAGCGGGCTGATCGCCCAGTCCGCCTCGCCGGTCGACGACGACCAGCCCGCGTAGTACATCCGCACCGGCGCGGTCGCCGGGTCCTGCGCGCTTTCGACCTTGGCGACGCGCTGACCCGCTTCGAGCGCCTCGACGCTGGCCTTGATGCCGACCTGCGCGAGCTGCTGCTGCACGAACTGGATCACCTTCTGCGCGGTCGAGTAGTTATACGCGGACCACAGCGTCGTTTCGAAGCCGTTCGGATAGCCCGCTTCCTTCAGCAGTTCGCGCGCCTTCGCGGGATCGTACGGCCAGGGTCCGAGCTTGACCGCATAGTCGACGCCCTGCGGCACGACGCCGTCGGCCGGCGTCGCGTAACCGGCGAACGCGACCTTCGTCAGCGCTTCCTTGTTGACCGCGTAATTCAGCGCCTCACGCACCTTCGGGTTGTCGAACGGCTTCTGGTTCATGTTCATGCTGATGTAGCGCTCGATGATCGACGGCGCCGCGATCAGATCGACCTTCGGGCTCGACTGCAGTTGCGCGGCCTGCTCGAACGGCACCTGGAACGCGAAGTCCGCTTCGCCGGTGCGGATCAGCGCGGCACGCGTGTTGTTGTCGACGACCGGCTTCCAGTCGATCGCATCGATCTTCGGATAACCCTTCTTCCAGTAGCCGGCGAACTTCTTCACGGTCAGGTCGCCGGCCGGGTCCCACTTCACGAGTTCGAACGGGCCCGTGCCGACCGGATGAAACGCGATGTCCTTGCCGTACTTCTTCAGCGCGTCCGGCGAGATCATCACCGCAGACGGATGCGCGAGCACGTTGATGAACGCCGAGAACGGCGTTTTCAGCGTGACGCGCACCGTGTACGGATCGACCACTTCCGTTTTCTCGATGCGGCTGAACATGTTGTAGCGCTTCAGCTTGTTGGCCGGATCGGTCACGCGGTCGAAGTTCGCCTTCACGGCGGCCGCATTGAAGTCGGTGCCGTCCTGGAACTTCACGCCATGGCGCAGCTTGATCGTATAGACGCGCGCGTCGGGGCTCGCCTCGTAGCTGTCGGCGAGCACGTTGACGAGCTTCATGTCCTTGTCGAAGCCGAACAGCCCCTGATAGAACGATTTCGCGACCGCCTGCGACAGCGTGTCGTTCGCGTCGTACGGATCGAGCGACGTGAAGGTCGACGCGACGGCCATCACGGCCGTCGTTTCGGCGTGCGCCAGATTGCCCGCGAGCGTCGCGAACACCACCGCGCCGCCGCTGACGAGCGCGCGCAAACGAAACGGAGAGGACGGGAACAGCAGGTTCATGAGATTGCTCCAGGCTGCGAGTTAAGGATGTGACAGGGCCGTTATGGTTGGCGTGGCTTCTATTGCTGATGTTTCTCTTGCTGTTGCTTCGATTGCCGATGCTTCGGGTCCCGCGCTTCAGGTCTTCCGCTTCAATGCGATGCGGCGCTTCGCTCAATAAGCGCCGCCGACGCGATGCTGCGCGACGAAATGATCCGGTCCCACCGCGACGAGCGGCGCGACGACCGGCTCGTCGTGCAGCGCGCGAATCGGGCTCGGAATATCGTCAGCGGCGAGCATGCGTTTCGCGTGACGGCGCGCGGGATCGGCGACCGGCACCGCGCTCATCAGCTTCTTCGTGTACGGATGCTGCGGCGCCTCGAACACCGCGCGACGCGGACCGATCTCGACGATCTGGCCGAGATACATCACCGCGACGCGATGGCTGACCCGCTCGACCACCGCCATGTCGTGCGAAATGAACAGATACGCGACGCCGAGCTCGCGCTGCAGGTCGAGCATCAGATTGACGATCTGCGCCTGCACGGAGACGTCGAGCGCGGACACCGATTCGTCGGCGATCACGACCTTCGGATTCAGCGCGAGCGCGCGAGCAATCGCGATACGCTGACGCTGCCCGCCCGAAAACTCATGCGGATAGCGGCGCGCGGCCTCGGCCGGCAAACCGACTTTCTCGAGCAGCCATGCGACGCGCGCCTGCGCTTGCCCACCCCGCGCGACGCCATGCACGAGCAGCGGCTCCATGATCGAGAAGCCGACGGTCAAGCGCGGATTCAACGACGCGAACGGGTCCTGGAAAATAAACTGGATATCGCGGCGCAGCGCCTGCAACGCGGGCCCGGTCAGCGAGCTGATTTCCTTGCCAGCGAATTCGATCGAGCCACGCTGACTTTCGACGAGCCTCAGCAGCGAGCGGCCCGTGGTCGACTTGCCGCAGCCCGACTCGCCGACCAGCGCGAGCGTTTCGCCGGGCCGCAGATCGAAGCTGACTTTTTCGACCGCATGCACACGGCCCGTCATACGGCCGAACAGGCCGCTACGGACCGCAAAGCGCGTGACCAGATCGCGCACGCGCAGGATCGGCGGCGTGTCGTCGCGCACCAGCGGCTGCGCTTCTTCGGCGACAGCCGCCGCCGGCTGCACCGCCGCATCGGCGCCGTTCGCGCCGGCCTGCTCGACGCTCAGGATCGGAAAGCGCGCGGGCTGATCGGTGCCCTGCATCGAGCCGAGCCGAGGCACCGCCGCGAGCAGCGCCTTCGTGTACGGATGCGACGGCGCGGCGAACAGCGCGTCCGACGCGCCCTCCTCGACCTTCTCGCCGCGATACATCACGAGCACGCGGTCGGCCACTTCGGCAACCACGCCCATGTCGTGCGTGATGAAGATCACGCCCATGTTCATCTCGTCCTGCAAGCCGCGAATCAGTTGCAGGATCTGCGCCTGGATCGTCACGTCGAGGGCGGTGGTCGGTTCATCGGCGATCAGCAGCGCGGGCTTGCACGACAACGCCATCGCGATCATCACGCGCTGGCGCATGCCGCCCGACAGCTGATGCGGGTAACGCGCCGCGACGCGCCTTGCCTCGGGAATCCGCACGATCTCGAGCAGACGCAAGGTTTCGGCGCGCGCGGCCTCGCGGCTCTTGCCCTGGTGCAGCGCGATCGCCTCGCTGATCTGATCGCCGACCGTGAAGACCGGATTGAGCGAGGTCATCGGCTCCTGGAAGATCATCGCGATGTCGGCGCCGCGCACCGTACGCATCGTGCCGGACGACGCCTTCGCGAGATCGAGCACGCTGCCGTCGCGCCGCCGGAAGGCGATGCTGCCGCCGGCAAGACGGCCGCCGCCATGCTCGATCAGCCGCATCAGCGCCAGCGACGTGACCGACTTGCCCGAGCCCGATTCGCCGACGATCGCGAGCGTCTCGCCGCGCTCGACCGTGAACGACAGATTGCGCACCGCGTTGAAGGTCGAGTCGCCGCGGCGGAACGCGACCGTCAGATCGTCGACCGCGAGCACGCGCTGCGGCGGGAGGGTCTCGATAAGCGGGCTGGCGGTGTGCGAAGAAGTCGGCACGGTGGTTCCTTTGCTTTGAATTCGAACGCGGCTCACGGGGCCTCAGGCATGCGGCGACACGCGTCAGCGGCTAGCGATAGATCGCCGTCACGGGCGCTTCGCCGAGCCGCGCGAAACCGCGGTACATACCCTCGGTATTGAACGGCAGCGTGACGTTGCCCCGCGCGTCGACGGCGACGAGGCCGCCGCGTCCGTCGATCTTCGGCAAGCGGTTCATCACGACTTCGTGCGCGGCTTCTTCGAGCGAGACCTGGCGATAGGCCATCTGCGCGGCCACGTCGTAGGCGGCGACCATGCGCATGAACATTTCGCCCGCGCCGGTGGTCGATACCGCGCAGGTCGCGTCGTCCGCGTAGCAGCCCGCGCCGATCAGCGGCGTATCGCCGACGCGGCCCACCTGCTTGTTGGTCACGCCGCCCGTCGAGGTCGCCGCGGCGAGATGCCCGTGTCGGTCGAGCGCGACTGCGCCGACGGTGCCGAACTTGCGATTCGGATCGATCGGCTCGTGCGGCGTCGGGTCGTCGCTGCTCGAAGCCGTGGACGCGAGCGTCGCGGCGTCGTGATCGAGCATCGGACGCTGCTGCTCACGGGCCAGTTGCCATTGGCGATAGCGCGCGTCGGTATCGAAGTAGCTGTTGTCGACGAACTCGAGCCCCTGCGCGGCCGCGAACGCTTCCGCGCCGTCACCGGTGAACAGCACGTGGTCGCTGCGCTCGAGCACGCGGCGCGCGGCGAGAATCGGATTGCGCACGCGCTTCACGCAACAGATCGCGCCCGCGTCGAGCGTGCGGCCGTCCATGATCGCGGCGTCGAGCTCGTGCGTGCCGGCCGCCGTGTAGACCGCGCCGTGGCCCGCATTGAAGAGCGCGCAGTCTTCGAGCAGCCGCACCGCTTCGCTGACCGCGTCGAGCGCGCTGCCGCCGTCGGCGAGCACGCGCTGGCCAGCGCTCAGCACCGCGTTGAGCGCCGCGTGATATCCGGTTTCGGCGCTGGCCGACATCGACGTGCGCAGGATCGTCCCTGCCCCGCCGTGAATGGCAATGACTGCGTTGGAGTTCATCGTTTGGATCGTGGAGTGCGGGTGGTTCGGGGAGTGCGGGGTGCTGAGATGGCTTTTGCTTCGGCATCCCTGGCTTTCGTGCTTCCGGCTTGGGTACTGTCGGCCTTTGCGCCGTCGTTGTGTTTTAGCCTTGCGGCCTTCGCGCGCGCGGCTTTGCTCAGGGCGCGCGCCGGCTCCTGCGCGGCGCCGGCCGCGCCCGACTGCGGATCGAACAGCCACGGCAGCACGAACTCGCTGACCTCGGCGGCCGCCTTGACCGAGCGTTGCGCGCGATACGCGACCGCGTCGCACAACGCCTCGATGACCGCGAGCACGGCCGAATCGGCATTCGACGCGAGACGCCGGTCGGTGCGGACATACAGCGCCAGGTCCGCGAACCGCACGAGCGGCGAGCGCGGACCGTCGGTGAGCGCGAGCACGCGTGCGCCGCGTTCGGAGGCGCGGCGCGCGAGCTCGATCGTGTCCTCGACATAGCGCGGAAACGCGATGCCGATCACGAGATCGCCCGGGCCCGAACCCACGAGGTGCCGCGCCGCATGCGACGGCCCGCCGCTCAGCGCCAGCGAATGCACGTTGTCGTGATACGGCAGCAGTCCGTGCTCCATCAGGCTCGCGAGAAACGCGCTGGCGCCGAAGCCGATCACGAATACGCGACGCGCGGCGATGATCGCGTCGACGGCGGCGTCGGCGGTCGCGCGATCGATCGACGTACGCGTTGCGTGCAGATTGTTGGCGGCCTGCTCGAGCGACGCGTCGATCAGATCGTCACCGGCCGCGAGCGTTTCCTGCGCGCTGCGCAGCCGCTCGACCGGCGCGAGCGTCGCCTCGAAGCCACGCACGAGTGCCTCGCGAAACTGCGGATAACCGTCGAAGCCGAGCGCGCGCGCAAAGCGATTCGCGCTCGCGACCGAAGCGCCGACCACGCTCGCGAGCTCGTCGATACGCATCGTCGCCGCGCGGAACAGATGGGCCAGCACGTACTCGCCCATGCGCTGGTGGATTGGCGTGAGCGTCGGCATCGCGGCGGTGATGCGCGCGGCAATGGCCTGCTCGGCGGGGTTCGACACAGCGGACGGGTGATGGATCATGCGAGCGGAAAGGCGCGGTTGTTCAACGCGTATTGGATGAAATTATATTTACATGAAACACTCGCCGAAAAAAATTCATTTTCATTATTTCGAGGGTTTTCACCGACCGAAGTCCTCGTAGCCGTCAACTTTCATGAGATAGAGTTTGACGCGCTGTGCGCGGCGATTGTGGGCTTAACTAAGGTCGTGTTATTGCCAGGACTCACTACGGTTGTCGACGCGGACCATCAGCTACTGTGGTCGTGGTGCGCGGAGGTTCTCTTATGTCGCCGTGCTGACGTGTTTCAGCCTGAACAGTCCGAGCTTCGTGAACTGCTGTCGACGGCAATCCACTGTGCATTGGTGACAGCTCGAAATCCGGGCTTGCGTCCGAGCGATTGGCATCGAGAAGCCTTGATCACGCAGATTCAAAGCGTACATGTACAAGAGTTGACTGCGAATTCGTTGTTGACGCTTACGTATCTCGCGTTTCCCGTGCTGGAGGGGCTCATCAAGTTGAAGTGCGCGGAATTCGTCGACATGAGCGGGCGCGTTTTGGCGGAGTTTGATGTACCGAGGCGTGGCGGGGAGTCGGGACGCTTGAGGACGTACCGCCCCGAGCAGCGCGGCAATGGGCAATGCAATAGCATCCGAGACTTGCTGATGCTCTATCGAGCGAGGGTTGCCGGGGAGGCGGCTGGGCGATATCTGGATGAAATATTCGGTCGCCTGGTGCAATTGGAGGACAAGCCTGGGCCAGATGCTTTGGCCGATTGGCGAAATAGTTCGTTACACGGTGCAGGATCGTTTCCCACGATCGCCGGGACCGTCATGGGGTGCGCTCTGTTGATCGCCACTGACGGTATAGCGGGCCGATATGTTGAGTTGAGACAAGCAGCGCTGGATGGACTTGCTGCACGCCAGCGAATGCCAGTGCGTTTCGGCAATACCTTCTACCCGCCGTGGTAACGCCTGCATGACGGAGAGGACTGCGGCCGTCCGTTTCAGAACAGGAAGTAGACGCCTCGGTCGGTCGGCTAATACAGCTAATTGGCCGTTGCGGGTCCGACTTGGGACGATCATCCGCTGCGGGCCGGCAAGCGGTTCTCAATTCAGCTATCGGACCGCGCCCGGCCACGAACGGCCATACGCTCGAGCATTCGGACAGACACTCAAACGTCCGATCCACTCAGATAGCGGACCTATGCCTGTCAGTCGAGCTCATTGCGTCACCTCACGGAAGCACACAACCAGGAACGGTCGCATGCCTTACGGACGGTGTGCTCAGTACACACCTGGCACGCCCGGTGGACGATTCTTGAAGCGTCGATGCACCCAGTAATATTGCTCTGGGCACCGATTGATCTGCGTTTCAAGAAATTCATTCATTCGGCGCGCGTCGATCGTCTCACTTTCTGAAGGAAAGTCGCTGAGCGGCTCGAAGATGGTCAGCTTATACCCGCGGTAGTCGGGCAATACTTCAGTCACGAATGGTACAACCCGCGCATGGGCCAGTCGAGCAAGGCGCGAAACCGAAGTGAGTGTGCACGCGGGGACGCCAAAAAACGGCACAAAAACGGAGTTGTGTATGCCGTGATCCATGTCAGCAGCCAGCATGACTGGTTTGCCTGAACGAAGTAAGCCGACGATCTTTCTGGCGCTTGTCGAACGTTCAATCATCTCGGCGCCAAATCTGCCGCGTTGCCGCTTGGCTAGACTGCAAAGGCGCGCGTTCGACATGCGTGTATATAGTGAGGCGGCGGGCGCGCGCGTTGAGTAGAGTATGCAGCCGACCTCGATGCTCACGAAATGGAAGCCAAGAAAGATGGTCGGTGGAGCATTCCTGTCTTCCAGATCGATTCGACTTTCGATGTGGACCAGCTTTCGTATCCTCCGCGCGCTGCCGAACCATTGAATGCCTCGTTCGAGATAGCTTCGAACGACGTGGCGAAAATGGTTTCTGGCAAGGTCGTCGTACTCGCACTCGCTCTTGCCCGGAAAACAGAGACGCAGATTGACGAGAGCGATATGTTTTCGGGAGCCTGGAAGTGCATATAACATTGCCCCAAGCGCGCTGCCGAACCTTGCGACGAGCGTATAGGGAAGGACTGCGAAGACGCGCAGCAGCACTACAATCAAGACATAGCCTAATCGCCCCAAGAACCTCCCCCGCTCGCGAGAATCACTCATCGCGACACGGAAAAATACGAATACTTACGGATGTATAACAAAATTCGAGATCCTGGTGGCATAGCATGGCGATGGCAGCGAAGTATCGCACGTACTGCGTTGTGACGGGCTACCCAGGTGGACGCCAGGAGTTCTCGGTTCTCCCTGGCGAAAACGACTGCGTATGGGCAGCAAGCGCCTGCAGCGCGGATGCACCAACAGGCGGCCGTTCTACTTTGAAAGCCGCCGCCGAGTCCGCATTGGGGCGGAGGGCAGATCCGGGTCGGCTCCGGCCGATCGCGGCCGGAGACATGCTACAACTTTGGCGCGAACGTAGGCCAGTCGCACGAACTTTGTCGCACCCACTCTGGCACATGTGGCGCGGCTACGCGTAGGCCCTTGAAGTTCAGTGTGCGACATCCCAATAACTGGGGCGGCCTACGGCCCTTCAGACAAGGGGTTCGGCAGCCGAGCCTTGTTGCGCCCCGATGAAAATCCATTTTCATCGGAGCGACGGGTGGCTTCACCGCGTGCCGAGCTCCGCCGCTCAGCACGCCGCCGCGCTCTGTTCGGGAATGCCCAGCAGCCGCGCCGCCGGCGACATCACGATGATCAGCGCCTGCACGACGAACGCGAACGACGCCGCGACCAGACACACGTCGATGCTCCAGCGCGCGCTGAGCGCGGCGCCGAGCAGCGCGCCCACCGGCCGCGCGCCGTAGGTGGCGGTGCTGATCAGCGCGGACACGCGGCCGATCATCCGTTCGGGCGTGATCGCCTGACGCAGCGTGGTCGAGCCGACGACCCACAGGATTGGTCCCGCGCCGAGCAGGAAGAAGCTCGCGAGCGCGAGCCAGAACGATGGGACGATCAGCGTCGCCACCATCACGAGCGACGCGAGCAGCCCGCACGACGGTCCGACCGTCAGCAGACGGCCGAATGCGAGACGCCGCACGACCGCGGGCGCGGCGAGCGCGCCGCAGACCATGCCGACCCCGTATGCGCCGAGCGTCACGCCGACCGCCGAGGCATTGAGCCCCAGCCGATGCACCGCGTAAGGCACATAGACCGCCTGCAGGATGAAGAAGCCGAGATTGAAGAACACGGCGGTCAGCAGCATCGGCAGCAGCAACGGATCGCGCAGCACGAAGCGCGTGCCGTCGCGCAACTCCAGCATGAAGTGCCGCCGCGGCGCGGCCGCGCGCGGCGGCTCGCGCAATCCCGCCAGCAACGCGACCGCGAACGCCGACAACACCGCCGCGCCGCCATACGCCCAACCCGCGCCGATCCAGCCGACCAGCACGCCGCCCAGCGCCGGCCCCGCCGAATACGCGACGCTGCGCGCGAGTTCGAGCCGGCCGTTCGCGCTCGCATAGGCGTCGCGCGGCACGATCGACGGCACCAGCGACGGCGCCGCAACGTTGTAGGCGACCGTACCCGT
Organism: Paraburkholderia sp. MM5384-R2; assembly: GCF_014201025.1. Lineage (NCBI taxonomy): Bacteria > Pseudomonadati > Pseudomonadota > Betaproteobacteria > Burkholderiales > Burkholderiaceae > Paraburkholderia > Paraburkholderia sp. MM5384-R2. Next base: position 172,811 of record NZ_JACHDI010000015.1, on the reverse strand, counting down.
CGCGGCGACGAAGCCTAGCGCGCCGAGCAGCGGCAGGTTCAGCGCATGCGTGAGCACCAGCAGCAGCACGCACAGCATCGCGCAGACCCGCACGCTCTCGGCGAGCGTCATCAGCACGCGGCGCGAGCGGCGGTCGGCCCAGACGCCGAACGGCATCGACAGCAACAGGAACGGCAGCGTCTGCGCGGTTTGCAGCAGCCCGGTATCGCGCGCGTCGGCGCCGAGCGCGAACACCGCGACGAGCGGCGCGGCGGCGAGGCTGATCTGCTCCGCCGATTGCGCACACAGGTTCGACCAGGCGAGGCGCTGGAATGCGCGGGGCAGACGTCGCGCATCGGACGGCGAAGACGACGAAGGGGAAGACGTGGCGGACATCGATGCACTCCCGAGGTTTGACGTGAGGCATTCATCGTCGGCGCTCAGGGCCTGCGGGGCGCTCCGCTTCTTGCGGTGTTATTCTTCGCTCGCCATGAATCTCGAAAGTATTCTCTTTACTCAAGGTTTCGGTTCGCGTCGCCAATGTCGTGCGCTGATCGGCGACGGCCGCGTCAGCGTCGACGGTGCGATTTGCACCGATGCCGACGCCGATTTCGCTGTTGATGGCGGCGCGTTGTGTTTTAGCGTCGACGGCGTCGAATGGCCGTATCGCGAGCACGCGTATCTGCTGCTGAACAAGCCCATCGGCTACGAATGCTCGCGCGATCCGCAGCATCATCTGAGCGTGTTCAGCCTGCTGCCGCCGCAGTTCGCCGAGCGCGGCGTGCAGTGCGTCGGCCGTCTCGATCAGGACACCACGGGCCTCCTGCTGCTCTCCGACGACGGCAAGTTCGTGCATCAGTTCACGTCGCCGAAACGCAAGGTGCCGAAGCTCTACGTCGCGACCACGCGCCATCCGCTCGACGACGCGCAGCTCGCCGCGCTGCGCGACGGCGTGCTGCTGCACGGCGAAACGAAACCCAGCGCCGCGCTCGACGCCCAGGCGCGCGACACTCACACGCTCGCGCTCACCGTGCTCGAAGGCAAATACCACCAGGTCAAGCGGATGATCGCGGCCTCGGGCAACCGCTGCGAGGCGCTGCATCGCGAACGGATCGGTGGGCTTGCGCTTCCCGCGGCGCTCGCGCCCGGCGCATGGCAATGGCTCGACGCAGCGGGTCTTGCCGCGCTGCGGGCCGGGTAAACGACTAGCCGCAACGAGGGCCCGCCTAAGCCTTTGATGCGCCGGAGAAAACCCGCGCGCATTGCGGTGCACCGAACATAGGCCCTTGCGTTGCAGCATGCCGTTGCTTACATGTCGCCCTATACTCGTCTAAACAAACGACTACAAAGGTTTCAAGGAGGGGCGTCATGCAAATCGACGGCACGATGGCGTTTTCGCACGCGATGACCGCGTTTATCTGCCTTGCACTGCTGCTGGTCGGCGGATTGCTGGTCATCATGCGGCTGCGGCACAAGTACCATCCGAATCTGATCGGCGCATTGATCGGCGGCATGCTGTGCTTCCTATTGCTGGAAGTGCTGCCTGCGCTGACCTGATGCCGGTTGGACCGCGCAGCTCGTTTTGTGCGGCGCATTGATGCGGTGCGGCGGATACGCTTTGCGGGGCAACTCCGCCCTCGCGAGGCGATATTTTGTTTCTGCTGCCGGCCTAGCCGCGTTTCCCGTTCGCCTCGCGCAAAAAATCCTCGACGCTCGGATAGCGCAGACGTACCCGCAATTCCTCCTTCAGACGCCGGTTCACGAGCCGGCGCGACTCGCGCATGAACGACAGCAGCATTGGATCGATCTGCTGCTCCGCCTGCTCTCTCGTGATGCGCGGCGGGCGCGCGAGCCCGAACGCATCGGCGACCGCGTCGAAATACTCCCCCATTTTCAGCGACGAATCGTCGGACGCGTGCAGTGCGCGCGCGGGCCGGCCATGCGTGGCGAGACGCACGAGGATCGCGGCGAGGTCGTCGGCGTGGATGTGATTCGTGTAGACATCGTCGGCATCGACGAGCGCCGGCGTGCCTCTTTCGAGCCGCGCGAGCGGCAGACGGTTGCGCGCATAGATGCCCGGGATCCGCGCGATGCTCGTGGCGACGCTGCCGCGCGCAGTCGCGCGCCGCAACTGCCGCTCGGCCGACACGCGACGTTTGGCGCGCGCATTCGCGGGCCGCGGCGCGCGCGTTTCGTCGATCCACGCGCCGCCGCAATCGCCGTAGACCCCCGTCGTGCTCGCGTAAACGATGCGCACCGGTGCGCGCGAAGCGCCGGTCCGGCGCACCCCGTCGGGTACAATATCGGGTGTTTCAGCATCCCGACCTGAAGCGCGCGCACGGCGCAACCGCGCGATCGGCGCGACGGACGACCTCGCCGCGCAAGCGTTCATGCGGCCCGCGGCACCTAAGGTTGCAAGCAGCGCGCGAGTGCGTCGATCGTCGTCGCCGGACTTCTGCGGCGGCGCGAGATGCAGCACCGTCGGCGCGAGGCGCGCGAGCCGTTTGAGGCTGCCGCGCGCGTCGAGATCGCCGACGAGCGGCATCACGCCCGCGGCGCGCAACTCATCGCAGCGCGCGGCATGGCTCGTCAACGCGAAGATACGCGCGCGCGGCCGCAACAGGGGCACGCAGCGCATGCCGACGTCGCCGCATCCTACGATCAGCACGCGCGGCCGGCGGAAGTTTCGTGTCGCTTTCATGGTGGGCGCATTGTAGCGGTCACACGCAACAGGTACCGCGCGGTTGATCCGGCGGGTCCGATTACGATTCCGAATTTTCGATTCCGAACACTTTATGGCATTTAACGTCACGCTCCGGCAAACCGGCCGGCAGTTTCAGGTAGAACAGGACGAACCGGTGCTCTCCGCAGCGCTGCGTCAAGGCATCGGCCTGCCGTACGGCTGCAAGAACGGCGCGTGCGGTTCGTGCAAAGGCACGGTCGTGAGCGGCGAGGTCGAACAGCGCGCGCACTCGTCGTCGGCGCTGTCGAACGACGAAAAGACGCGCGGCATGGCGCTCCTGTGCTGCGCGAGCGCGTGCTCCGATCTCGAAGTCGACATCCGCGAAGTGGCCGGCGTCGGCGATGTGCAGGTCAAGAAGCTGCCGTGCCGCGTGAACGCGATCGAGCGCAAGGCCGACGACGTGATCGTCGTGAAGCTGCAACTGCCCGCCAACGAACGTCTGCAATATCTGGCCGGCCAGTACCTCGAATTCATCCTGAAGGACGGCAAGCGCCGCAGCTATTCGATGGCGAGCGCGCCGCACGTCGAAGGCCCGGTCGAGCTGCACATCCGCCACATGCCCGGCGGTGCGTTCACCGACCATGTGTTCAATACGTTGAAGGAGCGCGACATCCTGCGCTTCGAAGCGCCGCTCGGCACGTTCTTCCTGCGCGAAGACTCGGACAAGCCGATCGTGCTGCTCGCGTCGGGCACCGGCTTCGCGCCGCTGAAGGCGATCGTCGAGCATGCGGTGTTCAAGAACATGACGCGCCCCATGACGCTCTACTGGGGCGCGCGCCGCAAGAAAGACCTGTATCTGCTCAAACTTGCCGAGCAATGGGCGCGCGAGATTCCGAACTTCAAGTTCGTGCCGGTGCTCTCCGAGCCCGATGCGGGCGACGCATGGACGGGCCGGACGGGCTTCGTGCATCGGGCGGTGATCGAGGATCTGCCCGATCTGTCGGCCTACCAGGTGTATGCATGCGGCGCGCCGGTGATGGTCGAATCGGCGCTGCGCGACTTCACGCAGCATCACCAGTTGCCGGAAGACGAGTTCTACGCGGACTCGTTCACCAGCGCGGCCGATCTCGCGAACGCGGTCTGATTGCACGGCGGCAAATTCCCCCGATGCAGCGCCAGTGCAAATTCATGGTTTACACCAGCGCTTTTCTTATCGTATTCTTTCGCGCATGAACCGCATCCAGTCCGAATTCCGACGTCGCCGCTCGCCGCTCCCTTAGGGACGCCGCTGGCTTCGTCACGGACTCGCGCCACACAAAACCTGGGCGCAAGCTGTTCGAATCATGAAAGCCACGGCATGCCGTGGCTTTTCTGTTTTTCCGGCCGCCGTTTTTATTGGCCAAACCGTCACCGTTTCTTCACCCTGCTCTTACCCTTTTGCCTGGAGCCTGCCGTCATGAATTTCAATGAGTATCCAATCGATTCGCTGATGTACATCACGAACCGGCCCGAAATCGTTTTCACGCACGGCAAAGGCTCGTGGCTTTACGACAACAACGGCAAGCGCTACCTGGATTTCATTCAGGGCTGGGCGGTCAATAGCCTCGGCCACTGCAACGACGGCATGATCGAAGCGCTGAACCAGCAGGCCAAGCTGCTGATCAACCCGTCGCCGGCGTTCTACAACGAGCCGATGGCGAAGCTCGCGGGCCTGCTCACGCAGCACAGCTGCTTCGACAAGGTGTTCTTCGCGAACAGCGGCGCCGAGGCGAACGAAGGCGCGATCAAGCTCGCGCGCAAGTGGGGCAGGAAGTTCAAGGACGGCGCGTTCGAGATCATCACGTTCGACCACAGCTTCCACGGCCGCACGCTCGCGACGATGTCGGCCAGCGGCAAGCCGGGCTGGGACACGATCTACGCGCCGCAGGTGCCGGGCTTCCCGAAGGCGGACCTGAACGACATCGCGTCGGTGGAAAAGCTGATCAACGCGAAGACCGTCGCGGTGATGCTCGAGCCGATCCAGGGCGAAGGCGGCGTGATCCCCGCAACCCGCGAGTTCATGCAGCAACTGCGCGAGCTGACGAAACAACACAACATCTTGCTGATCGTCGACGAAGTGCAAAGCGGCTGTGGTCGCGCCGGCACGCTGTTCGCGTATCAACTGTCGGGCATCGAGCCGGACATCATGACGCTCGGCAAAGGCATCGGCGGCGGCGTGCCGCTCGCGGCGCTGCTGTCGAAGGCGGAAATCGCCGTGTTCGAAGCGGGCGATCAGGGCGGCACCTACAACGGCAATCCGCTGATGACCGCGGTCGGCTACTCGGTGATCTCGCAGCTGACGGCGCCGGGCTTCCTCGAAGGCGTGCGCTCGCGCGGCGAATATCTGCGCACGAAGCTGCTCGAGCTGTCCGAGGAGCGCGGCTTCAAGGGCGAGCGCGGCGAGGGTCTGCTGCGCGCGCTGCTGCTCGGCAAGGACATCGGCAACCAGATTGTCGAGAAGGCGCGCGACATGCAACCCGATGGCGTGCTGCTGAACGCCGCGCGTCCGAACCTGCTGCGCTTCATGCCGGCGCTTAACGTGACGACCGGAGAAATCGACCAGATGCTGGCGATGCTGCGCTCGGTTCTCGACTCGCTGTAATCAACCACGGAGCGCACCGATGACGACGAACACGACGCTGTCGATCCGCCGCTTCGACGCGACCGATACCGAAGCCGTGATTGCGCTATGGCAGGACGTGTTTCCCGAGTATCGCGACGTGACGCGACCGCAGCGCAACCCGCGTCAGTCGATCGCCAACAAGCTCGCGACGCAACCGGAGCTGTTCTTCGTCGCGGTGCTCGATGGACGCATCGTCGGCACCGTAATGGGCGGCTATGATGGACACCGCGGCTGGCTTTATTCGCTCGCGGTCGACGCATCGCTGCGACGTCATGGCATCGGCACGCGGCTCGTCGCGCACGTCGAGAGCGAGTTGACGAAGCTTGGTTGTCCGAAGCTGAACCTGCAGGTACTGTCGTCGGCAACGGCTGAAGTACGGGCGTTCTACGATGCGCTCGGGTATCGCACCGATGCGGTGATCAGCCTCGGCAAGCGGCTCGGCCAATACGCCGACGCGACCCCGGCCAGTTGATTCGCGTCGTACGCCTGATTAAAGAAAGCCGCATGCGTTGCTTGACGCATGCGGCTTTTTCAATGGTTCTCCCGCAAGCAGCGCACATATCTGCGGATTCGGACAAATAGCAGATGGCGAGCAGTTGGATTGCCTAGAATCGTTTACGCACGAGACGACGCCGGTGCTGGAAAGACACGTTTGCGGCGGTTCGCGACGCTCCCCGGGGCGGCTCATGCATCTGAGTCCCAACACGTTTGAATCCTCAGGGGAATCTTCATGGTGACTTATGTGGTGCTCATGCAATTCACGGATCAGGGTATCCGCGCGGTAAAGAACAGCGCGCAGCGAGCCGGACAGGCGGCAGAGACGGCGAAAACTTTTGGCTGCGAGATGAAGCAGATCTACTGGACCTTAGGGGAATACGACATTGTCTCGGTCGTCGAAGCGGCAGACGAGCAGAGCCTTCTCGCTTTCGGCTTCGCGCTCGGCTCAGCCGGCAATGTCCGCTCGCAAACGCTGCGTGCGTTCACAAAAGACGAAATCAGTTCGGTTATGGGTCGACTCCCATAATTCACGCCCCAGCCAGAAAAATAAAACGCGCCCCACGACGCTGCATCGTGGGGCGCGTTGCAAGCCGGACGTATGCGCCAAGGGCATACGTCCAACTATTCACCCATTCATTCACCCAGATAGGCGGCCCGAACCTTCGGATCGTCGAGCATCTGCTTCGCGTCGCCCGACATCGTGATCAAACCGGAGTCCATCACGTAGCCGCGATTCGCCGCCTGCAGCGCGAGCCGCGCGTTCTGCTCGACGAGCAGCACGGTCATGCCTTCAGAGGAAATCAGGCGCACCACTTCGAAGATCTTCTCGACCATGATCGGCGACAGACCCATCGACGGTTCGTCGAGCAGCAGCAGTTTGGGCCGCGAGATGATCGCGCGTGCCATCGCGAGCATCTGCTGCTCGCCGCCCGACAGCGTGCCCGCGTATTGCGATGCACGCTCCTTCAGACGCGGAAAGAAGCCGAACATGCGCTCGACGTCCGACTTGATGCCATCGACATCGTTGCGCAGATAGGCACCCATCTGCATGTTCTCGACGATCGACATGCGCGCGAAAATGCCGCGCCCTTCCGGCACCATCGCGAGACCGCGCTTCAGAAGCTCATGCGCGGGCAGGCCCTTGATCGACTGACCCATGTACTCGATGTCGCCGGCCGCATACGCCTTCAGGCCGGTGATCGCCTTCATCGTCGTGGTTTTGCCCGCGCCGTTCGCGCCGATCAGCGTGACAAGCTCGCCCTGCCCGACCTCGAGATCGACACCCTTGACCGCCTGGATGCCACCGTAGTTGACCTGCAGGCCCTTGATTTTCAACATTGCTTGCGTCGTGGACATCAGTGGACCCCCGCACCCAGATAAGCTTCGATCACCTTCGCATCCTTCTGCACGTCCTGCGGCAAACCTTGCGCAATCACCTTGCCGTAGTCGAGCACCGTCATCTGATTGCACAGACCCATCACGAGCTTCACGTCGTGTTCGATCAGCAGAATCGTCTTGCCGTCCGCACGGATCTTGTCGAGCAGCCTGGTCAGCTCGACCTTCTCGGTGGCGTTCATGCCGGCCGCCGGTTCGTCGAGCGCGAGCAGCTTCGGATCGGTCGCCAGCGCACGCGCGATTTCGAGCCGCCGCTGGTGGCCATACGACAGGTTGCGCGACGTATAGTCCGCGTACTGCGTAATGCCGACGTAGTCGAGCAGTTCGAGCGCGCGCTCCTTGATCTCGCGCTCTTCCTGGCGTTCGGCCGGCGTCTGGAACACCGCGCCGAGCAGACCGTGCTTCGTGCGCACATGACGGCCGACCATCACGTTTTCGAGCGCGGTCATGCCGCCGAACAGACGGATGTTCTGGAACGTGCGCGCAATGCCCGCCTTCGCGACCTGATAGACCGCGGTCGGCGTGTAGCTCTCGCCGTCGAGCTTGAACTCGCCTGAATCCGGCGTGTACAGACCCGTGATCACATTGAAGAAGGTGGTCTTGCCGGCGCCGTTCGGGCCGATCAGGCCGTAGATCTCGCCCGCGCGGATCTGCAGGCCGACCTCGGAAAGCGCTTGCAGCCCGCCGAAGCGCTTGTTGACGCCCTTCACCGACAGCCGGGTCGTCGCGTTGTTGCTTACGTTATCGCTCATGTCTTTTTCTCCACCGGACCTTATGCGCGCACCGGCTTCTTGCCGCCACGCTTCGCCAGCTTCGCAATCCTGTCTTCGTGCTTCGGCGCGGGCCACAAGCCTTCCGAGCGGTACAGCATGATCACGACCATCGCGAGGCCGTACAGCAACTGACGGATCACTTCGGTATCGACGATTTCATGGCCGAAAATCATGTTCTGCAGCGGACCCATCGTCGAGCGCAGGAACTCGGGGAACACCGCGAGCAGCACCGCGCCGAGGATCACGCCCGGAATGTGGCCCATGCCGCCGAGCACCACGCAGGCGAGCACCACGACCGATTCCCAGAACGTGAACGATTCCGGCGACACGAAGCCCTGGAACGAGCCGAACATCGCGCCCGACAGGCCGCCGAACGACGCGCCCATCGCGAACGCAAGCAGCTTCACGTTACGGGTATTGATGCCCATCGCCTTGGCGGCGATTTCGTCTTCGCGGATCGCGGCCCACGCGCGGCCGATCCGCGAATGCTGCAGACGCGTACAGGTCCAGATCACGAACAGCGCGCACAGCACGAACAGGTAGTAGTACAGGTACACCGACGGAAACTGCATGCCGAACAGCGAGTGTGTCTGCGCGAGGCTGAAGCCGCCGATGGACACCGGATCGATCCCGGTGATCCCCTTCGGGCCGTTGGTGATGTTCACCGGACGGTCGAGGTTGTTCATGAAGATCCGCACGATTTCCCCGAAGCCGAGGGTCACGATCGCGAGGTAGTCGCCACGCAGACGCAGTGTCGGCGCACCGAGCAGAATCCCGAACATCGCGGCGAGCGCCATCGCGATCGGCGCGATGATCCAGATCGGCACGTGGATGCCGTTCGGCGCGAGATGCGCGATCCACTCGAATTGCGTCGCGAGGTGCGGTGAGCTGAGCAGCGCGGCCGTGTAGGCGCCGATCGCGTAGAACGCGATGTAGCCCAAGTCCAGCAGGCCGGCAAAGCCGACCACCACGTTCAGGCCCAGCGCGAGCATCACGTACAGCATCGCGAAGTCGAGCACGCGGACCCAGTAGTTGCCGCCCGCGGCGCCGATGACCATCGGCGCCGCGATCACGAAGAACGCCGTGAGAATACCGATAGTCAGCGTCTTCGTGCGGTTCTTTTCGGGGATGAGCGTCGTGGACGGCTCGATCGGTTGAATTGAGGTCATGATTGTTGACTCCTTGTGGCCCGGGATCAGGCGCGATCCGCGACACGTTCGCCGAGCAGGCCCGACGGACGGAACACCAGCACGACGATCAGCACGATGAACGCGAACACGTCCTGGTAGTTACTGCCGAACACGCCGCCCGTGAGGTCGCCGATATAGCCGGCACCCAACTGCTCGATCAGGCCGAGGAGCACGCCGCCGACCATCGCGCCGCCGAGATTGCCGATACCGCCGAGCACCGCCGCGGTAAAGGCCTTCAGGCCAGGGATGAAGCCCATGTAGAAGTGCGCGTTGCCGTATTCGGACGCGATCATTACGCCGGCGAGCGCAGCCAGCGCCGAGCCGATCATGAAGGTCGCCGAAATCACGAAGTTCGGGTTCACACCCATCAGACTCGCGACGTTCGGGTTCTCGGCGATCGCGCGCATCGCACGGCCGAGCCTGGTCTTGTGCACGAGCAGCAGGAGGCCGCCCATCACGAGGAACGCCGCCACGATGATCACGATTTCAGTCATCGAGATCACGGCGCCGGGCGTCGTGTCGGTGGCCTTGATCACGTTGAGCGGGTCGGTGGGCAACAACTGCGGGAACGGCAGCGGATTGCGCGACCAGATCATCATCGCGAGCGTCTGCAGCAGAATCGATACACCAATCGCGGTGATCAGCGGCGCGAGACGCGGCGCACGCCGCAACGGCCGGTAGGCGACCCGCTCGATCGTGTAGCCGACCACCGCGCAGACCGCCGCCGCGATGATCAACGCGATCACGAGCGTCAGCACATTGCCGAGGCCGGGGAAGTGGTTCTGCAGCACACCTATGGCGGAGAGCGCAACCATCGCGCCCACCATCAACACGTCGCCGTGGGCGAAGTTGATGATGCCCAGAATGCCGTAAACCATCGTATAGCCCAGTGCGATGATGGCGTAGACACTGCCAAGTACCAGTCCATTGATGATCTGCTGGATGAAGATATCCATTTAATGCTCCTTAGCCCGTGCGACTGGATTCGCGTTTTTCATCTGCCGGTGGGCGGTGATGCGCTACGAATCTCAACGGCACTGCGGGTACTGATGTAAAAGACCGGTAAGGGTTATCCGCTGCCGGCTGGCTCTGACGACCGTGATGCGGTCGCGAGCTCACCTTGGGCGGATGCAAAAACGGCACCGTTGGATGGTGTCGGTGCCGTCAGGCCGAACTTCCCGTCATCACATCTTTACGACGTCGAGCACTGCTTTCTTGCCGTCCTTGAAGTCGTAAAGCGTAATGGCGCCCTCTTTCAAATCACCCTTGTCGTCGAACGCGATGTGGCCGATTACCCCGTTGTAATCGGTCGAAGGCATCGCAGCCAGCACCTTGGGCGCCTCGATAGAATTAGCGCGCTTCATTGCATCGACGATCACGTACACAGCGTCATACGTGAACGGCGCGTAAATCTGCACCGGCGTGTGGAAGCGGTCCTCGTACTTCTTTTCGAAGTCCGCTCCATTGGTCATTTTCGAAAGCGCGAGTCCTGCTTCCGAACAGACCAGGTTTTGCACGGCGGTACCCGCCAGCTCACCTACCTTGTCGGTACACACACCGTCGCCGCCAAGGATTTTTGCCCTGATACCGAGCGCCGCCGCCTGCTTCGTAAACGGCCCGCCCGTCGCGTCCATGCCGCCGAACATGATGGCGTCCGGCTGAACACTCTTGATCTTCGTGAGAATGGCCCGGAAATCCGTGGCCTTGTCGCTCGTCGCCTCCCGCGCGACGATCTTCGCGCCGCTCGCCTCGGCGGTCTTCGTGAACTCGTCCGCGAGACCTTTGCCGTAGGCGGTCGCATCGTCCACGACCGCGATGCGTTTGGCGCCCAGCGCCTTCGTCGCGTAATTGGCGAGCGCCGGACCCTGCTGCGCGTCGGTCGCGACCACCCGATAGGTCGTCTTGAACCCTTGCTGCGTATAGGCCGGATTCGTCGACGACGGCGAGATCTCGACGATGCTCGCGTCGCTATAGATCTTCGACGCCGGAATCGAGACCCCGGAGTTCAGGTGTCCGATCACCGCGACCACGTGATCGTCGACCAGCTTCTGCGCGACGGCGGTGCCGGTTTTCGGGTCCGCCGCATCGTCCTGCGCGTCGAGTTGCAGCTGGATCTTGCGACCGTCGATCGTCAAACCCTGCGCATTGATTTCTTCGACCGCGAGGCGCGCCCCATTTTCGTTGTCCTTGCCCAGGTGCGCGATGCCGCCCGTCAACGGAGCCGCATGACCGATCTTCACGATAGTCGCTTCGCTCGCGGCGGCAACCGCCGCGGCCGAGGCCGCCGATGCGCCCGTTCCCGCTTCGCCATCCTGTTTCTTGCCGCACGCGGTCAGCATCGCAACCGCGGCCGCGATGGACACGGCGTAAGCAAATTTGACTCGCATCAAGTAAGGTCTCCTGCGCCTTGCAAAATCCACTGTCCAGGACCTCAAGGCCTTGAGAACGCGCGCATTGTAACTCCAATTATGCGGGTGGCAATATTGTTGAACCGGTGGGGTTTTCCTGCATTGCAACCTGATTTTGAGAGCGAAATCCGTTAAAAGGCGCAACCTGGTTGCGATCCGTTTTCGTGCACCAGTTGCACCGGCGCCGAACCCGCTGGCATCAAGTGTTGCGGGCGATCGGCGCGAATCCCGGATAGGCCGGGCTTTGCGTCGGGCATGAGCATTTAGCGCGCGCCCGGTGAATTGCACCAATTCAGTGCTTGATCATTCCGTCTTAAGGCTTTTGCGAGCTTAAAACGGGGACGCATCGCGCCAAAATCGATAAAAGCCCCGATCACAATTCAAAATAATATGTGTGCGAGACCACCGAAAGCTGACCGGTCATTCGATGTGGCACTTAATTTAATCAGAGGTTCGTCGGGCACGGGCATAAAAAAAGCGCGCCCACGGGCGCGCTTTCCTTTCAGTGTAGCTAACGGATTGTCAGGCTGGCAGACCGAGCCCGCGTGGCAGCGGAAACGCGATGTTTTCCTCGATGCCCTCGAGCGCGCGCACGTTGCGCACACCCAGTTCGCGCAAACGCGCGATCACCGCCTGCGCCAGCACCTCCGGCGCCGACGCACCGGCGGTCACGCCAATGCGGCGCTTGCCCTCGACCCAAACCGGATCGATCTGATCGGGCGAATCGACCATATAGGCTGGCACGCCGAGCTTCTCGGCGAGCTCGCGCAAGCGGTTCGAATTCGAGCTGTTCGGACTGCCGACGACGATCACGACGTCGCACTGCGGCGCCATGAACTTCACTGCGTCCTGGCGATTCTGCGTGGCGTAGCAGATGTCCTGCTTCTTCGGCTCACGGATGGACGGGTACCTGGCCTTCAGCGCGCCGATGATTTCGGCGGCGTCGTCGACCGACAGCGTGGTTTGCGTGACGAAGGCGATCCGCTCCGGATCGGCGAGCTGCAACGCCTGCACATCCTCGATGTCCTCGACCAGATGCATGCCCTCGGCCGCCTGGCCCATCGTGCCTTCGACTTCCGGGTGGCCCTTGTGGCCGATCATTACGATGTCGAAACCGTCCTGGCGCATCTTCGCGACTTCGATATGCACCTTGGTCACGAGCGGACAAGTGGCGTCGTACACCCGCAGCCCGCGCGACTCCGCCTCCGAGCGCACGGCCTTCGACACGCCATGCGCGCTGAAGATCACCGTGTTGCCCGCCGGCACTTCGTCCAGGTTCTCGATGAAGATCGCTCCCTTCTTGCGCAGGTCTTCGACCACATAGGCGTTATGGACGATTTCGTGACGCACGTAGATCGGCGAGCCATACAGCTTGATGGCCCGCTCGACGATCTCGATCGCCCGGTCGACGCCGGCGCAGAACCCGCGTGGCTGGGCCAGCAGGATCTCCGCTTCGGCAAGAGTCGTATCCGTGATGCTCATGTTTACAGAATCCCGATGATTTTCACTTCAAACGCCAGCGCCTGGCCGGCAAGCGGGTGATTGAAATCGAATAGGGCCGACGTTTCGCCAACTTCCTTCAGTACGCCGGCATAGCGCCCGCCGCCCGGCGCGTTGAATTCGACCAGGTCACCCGGGGAAAAATCCTCGCCGATCATGCTGTTCTCCCGCAGCGTGGCGAGGGACACGCGCTGGATCAGATCCGGATTGCGCGGGCCGAACGCCTGGCCCGGCGCTAGCTGAAAGGTCGAATGGCGGCCCACCTTCAAACCCAGCAAAATATCTTCCAGCGGCGGCGCCAGTTGACCGGCGCCGAGCAGCAGCGTGGCCGGCTTGTCGTTGAACGTGTTGATCACTTCGGCGCCATCGGCAAGGGAAAGCCGGTAATGCAGCGTGACGTGTGAACCGGGTTTCACCTCGGAAATATCGATGATGCTCATGCAATGCTCGCTCAGTCGAAGCGCTGCACGCGTGCGCCGCGGGGCAGTCGACGCGTGTGGCAAACCGTCGGCGTGCCGTGCGCAAAGTGTCTATTGTAAGCCACCTAGCGGGCGCCGGCTTGAGTCCGTCGCGCGCGAGGGCGGCACGGCCCGGCGGCGCATTGCGCCGCGTGCGCCGTCAACCTTACGCGGAGGACTCTATATATATGGCTGATTTCGCCAGCACAATCGACGAAACACCTGCGCCAACGCTGCGACGACCGAAGGCGCCGGCACGCGCCGGAGGCGGCGTGAAAGCCGCCGCGAATCGGTCGGCCGAGGCCCCGTCAGAAGCCGCGGACTCCAGCGCCCGCCGCCGGCGGCAACTGTTTCGGGGTAAATGGCTCCGGCGCGACATGCCGCGCGAGCGACTGATCGAGCAGGGCCCCGACGTGCTGTCGGACACCGAAATGATCGCGCTCGTGCTCGGCTCCGGCCTGCCCGGTCACGACGTGTTCAGTGTCGCGCGGGCGCTGCTGGATCGCTTCGGCTCCCTGCGCGCGATGCTCGACGCGACTTATGCGGACTTCGACGGCATTCGCGGCATCGGCCCCGCGAAAAAAGCGCAATTGCTCGCGATCATGGAAATGGCGCGTCGCTCGCTGGTCGACAAGATGCGCAAGCGCCCGCTAATGAATTCGCCCGAAGCGGTCGAAAGTTATCTGCGCCTTCTGATCGGCGGACAGCCGCAGGAGGTGTTCGTGTCGCTGTTTCTCGACGCCCGGCATCGGCTGATCCGCTGCGAGGAAAGCGCGCGCGGCTCACTCACGCGCATGGCCGTGTATCCGCGCGAGATCGTGCGGCGGGCGCTCGCCGCGAACGCGGCCAGCCTGATCGTCGCGCATAATCATCCGTCCGGCGCCGTCGAGCCGAGTGCCAGCGACTGCCGCCTCACGCAGACCCTGCGCGACGCGCTCGCGCTCGTCGATGTGCAGTTGATCGATCATCTGGTGATCGGCGCGGACACCGTATATTCGTTCGCCCGCGCCGGCTGGCCGGAGCTCGCGCGCAAGCCCGCTCGAGCGCGGGAAGCGGAATGGCCACTGTACGGCGCAGCGTCCCTCATCGCAAATAAGGTTTGATTTTGCGGCTTTTTTTCTGCTAGAATTCCGGTTTGCCTATTTCCAACCCCCTGTTCCGAAGCCATCAAGGCGTTCCGCAAAGGTCAGGCAGCTGTGGTAGCGAAGTGTCTCGATGCAAATTCGGCGCAACTTCGCACACTTTCAGCGCGGCTCTTTTCGGGAAACTTTCACGGCGTTCGAACTCAGAATTAGCGTATTAGGAGTGCTCTCATGGCACGCGTATGCCAAGTAACTGGGAAAGCGCCGATGAGCGGCAACAACGTTTCCCACGCGAACAACAAGACCAAGCGCCGGTTCCTGCCGAACCTGCAAAACCGCCGTATCTGGGTGGAAAGCGAAAACCGTTGGGTGCGTCTGCGCGTTTCGAACGCCGGCCTGCGCCTGATCGACAAGAACGGTATCGACGCTGTGCTCGCAGACCTGCGCGCACGCGGTGAAGCCTAAGGAGTAAATCATGGCGAAAGGCGCACGCGACAAGATCAAGCTGGAATCGACCGCAGGCACGGGTCACTTCTACACGACCACGAAGAACAAACGCAACATGCCGGAAAAGATGCTGATCAAGAAATTTGATCCGGTCATCCGCAAGCACGTTGACTACAAGGAAACCAAGATCAAGTAATCTTGGCTCTCCAGCCTGACGAAGGCAAAAACATGAAAAGCCTCGCATTCGTGCGAGGCTTTTTTGTTTTTGCGCGGACCTCGCGATAGCTCCGCAAGGCGCCCGCGAATCGCCCTATTCCGTCTGGCCAGCTTTCGCCAGGGCGATGCGGCGCGTATCCTTTGTCGTTCTCGCGGCGTGCGGTTCGCGCGCCGTCATCGCAAAACGAAAGACGGAGATGTGGGCAATGGAATTCGATGTGGCGATTGTCGGTAGCGGTCTGGCTGGTTTGAGCGTCGCGCTCAATCTCGCGCAGACACGGCGCGTTGCTGTGATCGCCAAGCGATCGCTGACCGAAGGCGCGAGCGACTGGGCGCAAGGCGGCATCGCCGCGGTGCTCGATTCGGCGGACAGCGTCGAGAATCACGTGCGCGATACGCTGACCGCAGGCGGCGGCCTGTGCGACGAGGCGGCGACACGCTTTATCGTCGAGCATGGGCGCGCCGCGATCGAATGGCTGATCGGACAGGGCGTGCCGTTCACGAAAGACGAGGCCGCCGAACTGGGCTTTCATTTGACGCGAGAAGGCGGCCATAGCCATCGCCGGATCATTCACGCGGCCGACGCGACCGGCCATGCGGTCGTCGCCACGCTCAGCGAGCAGGTGCGCCAGCATCCGAACATCACGCTGTTCGAAGACCATCACGCAATCGACCTGATTACGTCCGAACGCCTCGGCCTGCCCGGCCGCCGCTGCCATGGTCTGTATGCGCTCGATCTGCAAAGCGGCCGCACCGTTACGATCGAAGCGCCGCATACGGTGCTCGCGACCGGCGGCGCCGGCAAGGTCTACCTGTACACGACCAACCCCGACACCGCGACCGGCGACGGCATCGCGATGGCATGGCGCGCCGGCTGCCGCGTGTCGAACATGGAATTCATCCAGTTCCACCCGACGTGCCTGTTTCACCCGTACGCGAAGTCGTTCCTGATTTCGGAAGCAGTGCGCGGCGAAGGCGGCATTCTGAAACTGCCGGATGGCACGCGCTTCATGCCCAATCACGACGAGCGCGCGGAGCTTGCGCCGCGCGACATCGTCGCGCGGGCGATCGACTTCGAGATCAAGAAACGCGGCATCGATTGCGTGTACCTCGACATCAGCCACCAGCCGGCCGCGTTCCTGCACGAGCATTTCCCGACGATCCTGGCGCGCTGCCTCGAGTTCGGCATCGACATCACGAAGGAGCCGATTCCAGTGGTACCGGCCGCGCATTACACGTGCGGCGGCGTCGTCACCGATCTGGCGGGCCGCACCGATCTCGCGGGTCTCTACGCAGTCGGCGAAACGTCCTGCACCGGCCTGCACGGCGCGAACCGACTTGCCAGCAATTCGCTGCTCGAATGCCTCGTGATCGGCCGCTCCGCCGCCAAGGCGATCGAAGCGGAAGGCTTCGCTGCCGCCGTTCACGCGCCGCTGCCGGCCTGGGACGAAAGCCGCGTGTCCGATCCGGACGAGGAGGTCGTGGTCGCGCACAACTGGGACGAACTGCGCCGGCTGATGTGGAACTACGTCGGTATCGTGCGCACCGACAAGCGGCTCGAGCGCGCAAAGCATCGGCTCGCGTTGCTGCGCGACGAGATCCACGAGTACTACGCGAACTTCAAGGTGAGCCGCGATCTGCTGGAACTGCGCAATCTGGTCGATGTGGCGTCGCTGATCGTGGACAGCGCGCGCTCGCGGCGCGAAAGCCGCGGCCTGCATTTCAGCCGCGACTGGCCGTCCACATTACCCAAGGCGCTACCGACGGTGCTCACGCCGAAGTATGTACGCAGGCCGAATACCTGACAGCCTTGGGCCGAAATACACGCTGAAACGACGCCACAAACGACAAGGCCATTGGCAATGGCCTTGTTAGGTCGTCACGAGCGTCGACTGTCGCGCTAAAACGCGCGGCGCTCAAACGATCCGCATCGAGTAGTCGGTCGCGCGCACGTCTTTGGTCAGTGCGCCAATCGACACGCGGTCCACGCCAGTCTCCGCGATCGTGCGCACGGTCTCGAAATTCACGCCGCCGGACACTTCGAGCACCGCGCGCCCGGCCGTGATGCGAACCGCGTCGCGCATCACGTCGAACGAGAAGTTGTCGAGCAGGATCGACTGCGCGCCATGCGCGAGCGCGGTTTCCAGTTGTTCGAGCGTTTCGACTTCGATCTGGATCGGCACGCCCGCATTCAACCCGAGCGCCGCGTCCATCGCCGCGCCCACGCCGCCGGCCGCGGCGATATGGTTTTCCTTGATCAGAATGCCGTCGTACAGCGCGAGCCGCTGGTTCGCACCGCCGCCGATGCGCACCGCGTACTTCTGCGCGAGCCGCAAGCCCGGGAGGGTCTTGCGCGTATCGAGAACGCGCGCGTGCGTGTGAGCAATCGCGTCGACATAGCGGCGCGTCGCGCTCGCCACGCCCGACAATAGCTGCAGGAAATTCATCGCGTTGCGCTCGGCGGTCAGCAGCGCGCGCACCGGCCCGCGAAGATCGCAGACCGTCGTGTCGGCGCTCATGCGGTCGCCCTCGCGATAACGCCATTGAACTACGATGCGAGGATCGACCGCGCGCATCACCGCGTCGAACCACGGCACGCCGCACAGTACCGCTTCCTCGCGCACGATGATGCGCGCGTCGCGAACGTCATCGGCAGGCACGAGGCGGCCGGTCTGATCGCCGGTGCCGATATCTTCGGCGAGTGCATCGGCGACATTGCGTGCGAGCGCCGCGTCGAACGCCACGCCATATTGCGCGTGAATCGCCGCGAAAAGCGGCGACACTGCGTCGGCCCCTTCGCGCGCCACGACCTGCTCAGGCGCCTTCTCCACCACCTTCATTACGCTGCCCCCACATTCGAATACAGTTGCGCGTCGCGCGCGAGATCGCCGCTCGCCTGCACGCGCTTCTTGTGACGCGCCGCGAAATCGAGCATGCGATCGATAGGCAGACGCGCACGCTCGCCGATCCCACGCTCGACGAAAATTTCGTTGTGGCCGCGCTCGAGCACATCGGCCAGATTGGCGAGTCCGTTCATCGCCATCCACGGGCAATGCGCGCAGCTCTTGCAGGTCGCGCTGTTGCCGGCCGTCGGCGCGGCAATCAGCGTCTTGCCGGGCGCGGCGAGTTGCATCTTGTGCAGGATGCCGAGGTCGGTCGCGACGATGAAGTGCGTCGCGTCGAGCTTCTGCGCGGCGGCGATCAACTGCGTGGTCGAGCCGACCACGTCCGCCTGGGCGATCACGTTGGCCGGCGACTCCGGATGCACGAGCACCTTCGCGTGCGGATAATCGGCGCGCAGCAGATCGAGTTCGATGCCCTTGAATTCGTCGTGCACGAGGCACGAGCCCTGCCACATCAGCATGTCCGCGCCGGTCTTGCCCTGGATGTAGCTGCCGAGATGACGGTCCGGCGCCCAGATGATCTTCTCGCCGCGCGCATGCAGATCGGCGACGATCTCCAACCCGATCGACGACGTCACCATCCAGTCCGCGCGCGCCTTCACGGCCGCGCTCGTGTTCGCGTACACGACGACCGTGCGGTCCGGGTGTGCGTCGCAGAACGCCGAGAACTCGTCGACCGGACAACCGAGGTCGAGCGAGCAGGTCGCATCCAGATCCGGCATCAGAATGCGCTTGTCTGGACTGAGGATTTTTGCGGTCTCGCCCATGAAGCGCACACCCGCGACCACCAGCGTCTGCACCTCGTGATCGCGGCCGAAGCGCGCCATTTCCAGCGAATCGGCCACGCAACCGCCGGTTTCGTCGGCGAGTTCCTGCAATTCAGCGTCGACATAATAATGCGCGACCAGCACCGCTTTCTCGCGCTTGAGTAACTCGCGAATGCGCGCCTTCAGCGCCCGTTTCTCTTCCACCGACGGCGTCCCGGGCACCTTCGCCCAGGCCTGCCCGATCCCGCAGGCCGTGCCCTGCGCCTGAGGCCGATCGTATTCGACGGTCTTGATCGCCTGCTGCTCCATCATGTCCTCTGCCCTCACCTGGCCGCCGCGGCTTGCCGCTCGCGCTACACACGCGATGCTTTTCCACGGCCCAAAAACGCAAAACCCCGCCAACGCGGGGTTTTGTGACGTCCTGAAATTTTAATGGATTTCAGGCATAGCGACGCAGTCGCATCGCGAAGTCTTGCAGCGCCTTGATACCGCTCTGCTCTGCGCGATGGCACCAGTCCTGCAATTGCACCAGCAATTGCTCGCGCGACGCGTTGGAGCGCTCCCACATTGCCGCCAGTTCGTTGCGCATGTCGATGTAGGTCTTCAGCTTCTGGCTGTTCGCGAAAATCTGCGGCAGCTGGAGCTTCTGCGGCTCGTTCAGGCCCGCCTCTTCCTTGTGGAACCAGCTGCGCGCACCACGCATCACCTGATACTTTTCGCGCGCGCCGACTTCCTTCAGATGCGCGAGCTCCTGGCGGTATGCGCGCTTGATCGCTTTCGCGTAACGCGCCATCACTTCGTAGCGGTTCGCGAGCACGGCCTGCAGCGTGTCCTGATCGAGCACGAGCTTGCCGGTGGTCAGGCGCGGCGTCGGTGCGACCTTCTTCACTTTGGCCAGACGAAACGCCTGCATGATGCGGATGTACATCCAGCCAATGTCGAACTCGTACCACTTGTTCGACAGCTTCGCCGACGTCGCATACGTGTGGTGATTGTTATGCAGCTCTTCGCCACCGATGATGATGCCCCACGGGAAAATGTTGGTGCTCGCATCCGACGAATTGAAGTTGCGATAGCCCCAGAAGTGCGCGAGGCCGTTGACCACGCCCGCGGCCCAGAAAGGGATCCACACCATCTGCACGGCCCAGATGGTCAGGCCGACGACGCCGAACAGCGCGACGTTGATCACCATCATGAGGCTCACGCCAAGAATCGGGTATTTCGTATAGACGTTGCGCTCCATCCAGTCGTTCGGCGTACCGTGACTGAACTTGCGCATCGTTTCTTCGTTTTTCGCTTCGGTGCGATAGAGCTCGGCGCCTTCGAGCAGCACCTTCCAGATGCCGCGCGTCTGCGGGCTGTGCGGATCCTCTTCGGTCTCGCATTTCGCGTGGTGCTTGCGGTGAATCGCGGCCCACTGCCCGGTCAGCATGCCGGTGGTCATCCACAGCCAGAAGCGGAAAAAATGACTGGCGATCGGGTGCAGATCCAGCGCGCGATGCGCCTGGCAGCGATGCAGATAGACGGTCACGCCGATAATCGTGATGTGCGTCGCGATCAGCGTGTACACGACGAGTTGCCACCACGAGAAACGCAGCAGCCCGTGGGCAAGGAAATCGAGCAAAGAATTCAACAAGGTAAGTTACCTGCAGAACGAGAGATACGAAGCACACGCGGCGCGCGTGTCATGAAAGTGAAAGCATACAGCGGGATAGGACGATATTCTACTTGAAGGGTTCCAAGTGTTTGTAACAAATAGGGATTTTTTGTGCGCAATCAAGTCGATAGCGATTGCCTGGGCACTGGCGCATGCCTTGCCGCGGCGCGAAATGGGGCTTAACGGCCGTCGTTGGCGGCACGGTTGGCGGGCCTGAGCGCGGGATCGGAGGTGGTGTCGGAAACCGGATCGGTCATCGCCACCGGGTGCGGCATTGCGCCGCTTGCCTGACCGACGATGCGCACCTCGCGTTGCGGGAGCGCAATAGTGATGCCGTGCTCGGAAAAGAGACGCCAGATATTTCAGTTGACGGTCGAGAGCACGCCACGCGTGCCGCTCGCCGCATCTTCGATCCAGAAACCCAACTCGAGATTGATGCCGTCCCGGCCAAAGCCGACCAGAAATGGCGTCGGCGCCGGTTCGCGCAGAACCCGCGGCACGTCGGCGGCGGCCTGGGCGAGCAGCGTCATCGCCGGCTCGACGTCGGATGTGTAGGCATCTGCATAGCCGCGGGTCAGATACGACGACTGGTTCTGCACGACGTCAGTGATCAGCTTTTCGTTCGGAATCAGCGTCTCGATGCCGCCGAGTCCGCGCACCACGGTATAGCGTGTGCGGATCTGCGTGACGCGGCCCTGCAGGCCGCTCACGTTGATCGTGTCGCCGATCCGCAACGAGCGATCGAGAAGGGTGATGAAGCCCGATACATAGTTGCTCGCGATCTTCTGCATGCCGACGCCGAGCGCGCCGCCGAACACGCCGAGCAGCCACGCGACGAGCAGCGTCGCAAGCAGGATCGCGACCTGCCACAGCATCACGCGCTGACCGAAGTCGCGCGCGATGTCGCTGAACATGTGGGTAAAGTCGTATGCATGGATGTCGCCGGAATGGCCGGCGCGCGCGGATTCATCCGCCAATCCGCGCGCCGGCCTGCAGCCCGTTGCCTAGCTCTGGCGCTCGAGCACGGCGGCGAAAAAGCCGTCGGTCGCGTGGCGGTGCGGCCACAGCGACAGGTAGTCGCCCATCTCCAGCTCGATACGCTGCTCGGCGAGCACGTCGCGCGCGGGCACCAGCGCGAAGTCCGGGTGATCGGCGAGGAACTGCTGCACGACCGCCTCGTTTTCGGCTTCGAGAATCGAGCACGTAGCATAGACGAGCCGGCCGCCCTTCTTCACGAGACGCGCCGCGCTCGTGAGAATCGACGCCTGCTTCGGCGCCAGCTCGGCGATCGACTCCGGCGACTGGCGCCACTTCAGATCCGGGTTGCGGCGCAGCGTCCCGAGGCCGCTGCACGGTGCATCGACGAGCACGCGGTCGATCTTGCCAGCCAGGCGCTTGATCTTCGCGTCGTGTTCGCTGTCGATCAGCACCGGGTTCACGTTCGACAGGCCGCTGCGCGCGAGACGCGGCTTCAGCTTCGCGAGACGCCGCTCGGAGATATCGAACGCGTAGAGCCGGCCGGTCGAGCGCATTGCCGCGCCGAGCGCCAGCGTCTTGCCGCCCGCGCCCGCACAGAAATCGACGATCATCTCGCCGCGCCGAGGCGCGACCAGCGAGCACAGCAGCTGGCTGCCCTCGTCCTGCACTTCGAGCCAGCCCTGCTGGAACGCGTCGAGCTTGGTGAGCGCCGGCTTGCCGACCACGCGCACCCCGAGCGGCGCGAACGGCGTCGCGCCCGCCTCGATGCCCGCCTTCGACAGCGCACCCAGCACGTCGTCGCGGCTCGCCTTGATCGGGTTCGCGCGCAGATCGAGCGGCGCCGGGTAGTTCAGCGCGGCGGCCAGCTGCGCGAGCTCGGCGGCCTCGAAGCGCGAGCTGAGCGCCTGGCTGATCCAGTCGGGCAGGTTCAGGCGAATCCGCAGCGGCAGGCTTTCCGGGTCGATCTTCGCCACGTGTTCGAGCCAGGTCGCCTCGGCCTCGCTGACGAACGGCTTGAGCGCCGAGCGTCCGGCCGTCTGCATCAGGCCCAGCAGCGCCATGCGGCGCGCGGGGCTGCCAGTGCCGCTTTCGGCCAGATGCGCGAACTCCATCCGGCGGCGCAGCACGGCGAACACCGCCTCGGCGATCACGCCACGCTCGGCGTGCCCGAGCTTCGGATGCGCGCGGAAGAAACGGCTCGTGGTGGCGTCGGCGGGGCCGTTCAGCCGCAGCACTTCGGCCAGCAGCGTTTCAGTTTGTCCAATCAGGAAACCATGCAATCTCATGCGCCCTCTCCGGCGGTGTGACCGGCAAAGAGCCATTGCGGCTCCGACGGCGTAAGCGTGACGCGCGAGCCGTCCAGAGCGAGACGCCCTTCGACGAACCAGCGCACCGCGCGTGGATAAATGATGTGCTCGGTGGCGAGCACGCGTGCGGCGAGCGTCTGTGCGGTATCGCCCGCCTCGACAGGCACCGCCGACTGCAGGACGATCGGCCCGTGATCCAGCTTTGATGTGACAAAATGCACCGACGCGCCGTGGAACCGCACGCCGGCGTCGAGCGCCTGCTGATGGGTCTTCAGACCCGGAAAGCTCGGCAGCAATGACGGGTGCACGTTCAGCATGCGCGCTGCGTAGTGGTCGACGAAGCGCTCGGTCAGCACGCGCATGAAGCCCGCGAGCACGACGAGGTCCGGCGCGATGGCGTCGATCTGCTCGGCGAGTGCCGCGTCGAAGCTGTCGCGATCCGGAAACTGGCGGTGGTCGACCACCGCCGTAGCGATGCCATGCGACGCCGCGAACGCGAGCCCCGCGGCATCGGGACGGTTAGCAATCACGGCGGCGACCCGCGCCGGCCAGCCCTCGCTCGCGCAGGCGCGCACGATGGCTTCCATGTTGCTACCCCGCCCGGAAATCAGGATGACGAGTTTTTTCATGCGCGGATTTTATCATTCGGCAATCGCCGGACCGCGACCGCGCAGCCGTCTGTTGCGCCAAGCGTTTATAATCGATCGTTTTGCGGCACCCCGCCCGCGCCCCTATTGCAATCGCAGCAACGCCTGCAACCCGCTATCGTGAGAGTCTTCCGCGGCCTTCCCAATGCCGAGAGCCGCGCGCCCTGCGCGCTGACCATCGGCAACTTCGACGGTGTCCACCGCGGCCACCAGGCTCTGCTCGCCCACGTGCGCGCGGCCGCGAACGCGCGTGGCCTGCCCGTCTGCGTGATGACCTTCGAGCCGCACCCGCGCGAGTTCTTCAACCCGGCCGGCGCGCCGCCGCGCATCGCGATGCTGCGCGACAAGCTCGAGGCGCTGCGCACCAACGGGGTCGACCGGGTCGTCGTCGAGCACTTCAATCACACGTTCGCGAGCCAGTCGCCAGATGCGTTCGTCGAGCGGATCATCGTCAACGGCTTGCACGCGCGCTGGATCATGATCGGCGACGACTTCCGCTACGGCGCGAAGCGCGCCGGCGATTTCGCGTCGCTGCGGACGGCCGGCAAGCAGTACGGTTTCGAAGTCGAACAGATGGCGACGGTCGCCGATCCGTCGGGCGCGCGCATCTCGAGCTCGGGCGTGCGCGCGGCGCTGGTCGCGGGCGACCTCGACTCGGCGCGCGCAGCGCTCGGCCGCGACTATCTGATCAGCGGCCACGTCACCCATGGCATGAAGCTCGGCCGCGATCTCGGCTTTCCGACGCTCAATCTGCCGATCGCGCACAAGCGTCCGGCACTGGCCGGCATCTTCGTCGTACAGGTGCACGGCATCGCCGAGCAACCGCTGCCGGGCGTCGCGAGCCTCGGCCTGCGCCCCACCGTCGACGATTCCGGCCGTGTGCTGCTCGAAGTGCACCTGCTCGATTGGCACGGCGACGCGTATGGCAAACTCGTGCGCGTCGAATTTCTGAAGAAGCTGCGCGACGAGGAGAAGTTCGTCGATCTCGAAACGCTGACCGCCGCGATCGCGCGCGACGTCGCCAATGCGCGCGCATGGTTCGCTGCGGTCGGCGCCGGCACGCCGGGCAGCCGTTCCACCGGTTTCGCCACCTCGGCCACCGACCGAATTAGATAAGCACCGCGGTTCGGGCCGGCGCGCCGCGCCGCACGAACCGTCGCCGCGCGCATCGAAGGGCGTCCGTGCTTCACGCGGAGCCGCCTGCCGGGCGCGTCCCACGCTCCTCGCGCAGCGCGCAATCCGCGCGCCGCTACGCATAGAAACGAATTCACCGCCACCCACATCATGAGCAACAAGAAAGCTGATTCGAAACCGCAGTCCCGCTACCCGGTCAACCTGCTCGACACACCGTTCCCGATGCGCGGCGACCTGCCCAAGCGCGAGCCGCAATGGGTCAAGGACTGGCAGGAACGCAAGGTGTACGACAAGATCCGCGCCGCCTCCAGGGGCCGCACGAAGTTCATCCTGCACGACGGCCCGCCGTATGCGAACGGCGACATCCACCTCGGTCACGCGGTGAACAAGATCCTGAAGGACATGATCGTCAAGGCGCGCAATCTGGCGGGCTTCGACGCGGTCTACGTGCCGGGCTGGGACTGTCACGGCATGCCGATCGAAATCCAGATCGAAAAGCAGTTCGGCAAGTCGCTGCCGGCGGCCGAAGTGATGCAGAAGGCGCGCGCCTACGCGACCGAGCAGATCGAGAAGCAGAAGGCGGGCTTCCGCCGTCTTGGCGTGCTCGGCGACTGGGACAATCCGTACAAGACGATGAACTTCGCGAATGAAGCCGGCGAAATCCGCGCGCTCGCGAAAATCATGGAAAAAGGCTACGTATTCCGCGGCCTGAAGCCGGTCAACTGGTGTTTCGACTGCGGCTCGGCGCTCGCCGAAGCGGAAGTCGAGTACAAGGACAAGACCGATCCGACCATCGACGTGCTGTTCAGCTTCGCCGAACCAGAGAAGACCGCGCAGGCGTTCGGCCTCGCCGCGCTGCCGCGCAACGAAGGCGGCATCGTGATCTGGACCACTACGCCGTGGACCATCCCCGCCAACCAGGCGCTGAACCTGCATCCGGAACTCGTCTACGCGCTCGTCGACACGCCGCGCGGCCTGCTGATCCTCGCTGAGGAACGCGTC
Source organism: Paraburkholderia sp. MM5384-R2 (assembly GCF_014201025.1). Classification (NCBI taxonomy): domain Bacteria; kingdom Pseudomonadati; phylum Pseudomonadota; class Betaproteobacteria; order Burkholderiales; family Burkholderiaceae; genus Paraburkholderia; species Paraburkholderia sp. MM5384-R2. The sequence goes on along the minus strand of NZ_JACHDI010000015.1, from coordinate 147,125 downwards.
GAGGCGTGCCTGAAGCTGTACGGCCTCGAAGGCACGGTCGTCGCGACGACGCCGGGCGAAAAGCTCGTGAACCTGCGCTTCAACCACCCGCTCGCGTCCGCGCATCCGGGCTACAAGCGCACCGCGCCGGTCTACCTCGGCGACTACGTGACGACCGAAACCGGCACCGGCGTCGTGCACTCGTCGCCGGCGTACGGCGTGGAAGACTTCGTGTCGTGCAAGGCGCACGGCATGGCCGACTCGGACATCATCAACCCGGTGATGGGCGACGGCCGCTACATCGAATCGCTCGCGCTGTTCGGCGGCCTGTCGATCTGGGCTGCCAATCCGCAGATCGTCGAGGCGCTGCAAGGCGCCGGCTCGCTGCTGCGCACCGAGAAGTACACGCACAGCTACATGCACTGCTGGCGCCACAAGACGCCGATCATCTACCGCGCCACTTCGCAGTGGTTCGCCGGCATGGACGTGAACCCGAACGACGGCGACAAGACGCTGCGCGAGACCGCACTCGAAGGCATCGAGAACACGGCGTTCTATCCGTCGTGGGGCAAGCAGCGCCTCTTCAGCATGATCGCGAACCGCCCGGACTGGACGCTGTCGCGGCAGCGCCAGTGGGGCGTGCCGATGGCGTTCTTCGTGCACAAGGAATCCGGCGAACTGCATCCGCGCACGCTGGAGTTGCTCGAACAGGTCGCGCAGCGCGTCGAGAAGGAAGGCATCGAGGCATGGCAGACGGTCGATCCGCGAGAGCTGATCGGAGAGGACGCCAACCTGTACGAAAAGAACCGCGACACGCTCGACGTGTGGTTCGATTCAGGCACCACGCACTGGCACGTGCTGCGGGGCTCGCACAAGGACGAGCTGCAGTTTCCTGCCGACCTGTACCTCGAAGGCTCGGACCAGCATCGCGGCTGGTTCCATTCGTCGCTATTGACCGCGTCGATGCTCGACGGCCGCCCGCCCTACAACGCGCTGCTCACGCACGGCTTCACCGTCGACGGCGAAGGCCGCAAGATGAGCAAGTCGCTCGGCAACGGCATCGATCCGCATGAAGTCGCAAACCGCCTCGGCGCGGAAATCATCCGCCTGTGGATCGCGTCGACCGACTACTCGGGCGAGCTCGCGATCTCCGAGGAAATCCTGAAGCGCGTGACGGAAGGCTATCGCCGCATCCGCAATACGCTGCGCTTCCTGCTCGCGAACCTGTCGGACTTCGACTTCGCGCAGCACGCGCGTCCGGTCGAAGACTGGCTCGAAATCGACCGTTACGCGGTGACGCTGGCGGCGGATCTGCAGAACGACATCCTCGCGCACTACGAGAAGTACGAGTTCCACCCGGTCGTCGCCAAGTTGCAGACGTTCTGCTCGGAAGACCTGGGCGGCTTCTACCTCGACGTGCTGAAGGACCGCCTCTACACGAGCGCGGCGGATTCGGTCGCCCGCCGCTCGGCGCAGACCGCGCTCTACCACATCGCTCACGGGCTGCTGCGCGTGATGGCCCCGTTCCTGTCGTTCACCGCGGAAGAAGCGTGGAAGGTGTTCCAGCCCAACAGCGAGACGATCTTCACCGAGACGTACCACGCGTACCCGGCCGTGCCGGACGCGGGCGCGCTGCTCGACAAGTGGGCGCTGCTGCGCGCGGTGCGCGGCGACGTGACCAAGGCGCTCGAAGAGGCGCGGGTCGCGAACCTGATCGGCTCGTCGCTGCAGGCGGAAGTCGAAATCCGCGCGAGCGGCGCGCGTTACGACGCACTCGCGAGCCTCGGCGACGACCTGAAGTTCGTGCTGATCACGTCGGCGGCGAACGTCGTCAAGGTCGACAGCGAAGCCGATGAAGGCGCCGAAGTGATCGCGTCGAAGTACCTGAAGTGCGAGCGCTGCTGGCACTATCGCGCGGACGTCGGCGCGAACGCCGAGCATCCGTCGCTGTGCGGCCGCTGCTTCAGCAACCTGTTCGGCAGTGGCGAATCGAGGAGCGCGGCATAATGGCGAGAACCATGTCGAAAACGCGCACCGGAAGCAGTTCGCTCGCACCCTGGCTCGGCATCGCGCTGATCGTCATCCTGTTCGACCAGCTGACGAAAATCGCCGTGCGCAAGGTGTTCGCCTACGGTGTGCCGCACGAGGTCACGCCGTTCTTCAACCTGATTCTCGTGTTCAACCGCGGCGCCGCGTTCAGCTTCCTCGCGATGGCGGGCGGCTGGCAGCGCTGGGCATTCACCGCGCTCGGCGTGGTCGCGGCGCTCGTGATCTGCTATCTGCTCAAGCGGCATAGCGGGCAGAAAATGTTCTGCACGGCGCTCGCGCTGATTCTCGGCGGCGCGCTCGGCAATGTGATCGACCGGCTCGCGTACGGCCACGTGATCGACTTCCTCGATTTCCACGTGGGCGGCTGGCACTGGCCGGCGTTCAATCTCGCCGACAGCGCGATCACGATCGGCGCGATCCTGCTCGTGATCGACGAGCTGCGGCGGGTACGCGGCACACGCTAACGTCGCCGAGGTGATGCACGGTCGCGGCTGCGCGAGCCGTGCCTCAGGTCCGGTTTGAAGCGCGCGGCGACGACGGGCAACGCCCTCGCGCCGCCGCGCGATCACGCTTTGTCGGAGGCTTTCGTTGGCAACCGCAGAACTCGCAGGCAAACACCTCGTCCTCGGCATGACGGGCGGCATCGCCTGCTACAAGATTGCCGAACTCACGCGTCTGCTGACCAAGGCAGGCGCGACCGTGCAGGTCGTCATGACCGAAGCGGCCACCCAGTTCATCACCCCCGTCACGATGCAGGCGCTGTCGGGCCGGCCGGTCTTCACGAGCCAGTGGGACGGTCGCGTGCCGAACAACATGGCGCACATCGATCTCTCGCGCGAAGCCGATGCGATTGTGATCGCGCCGGCGTCGACCGACTTCCTCGCCAAGCTCGCGCACGGCATGGCCGACGATCTGCTGTCGACGCTGTGCATCGCACGCGACTGCCCGCTGCTCGCCGTGCCGGCGATGAACCGGCAGATGTGGCAGAACCCGGCCACGCAACGCAACGTCGCGCAACTGCGCGCGGACGGCGTCGAGGTGCTCGGCCCCGATTCGGGCCCGCAGGCCTGCGGCGAAATCGGCGATGGGCGCATGCTCGAAGCGGCCGCGACCTACGAGGCGGTCGCGTCGTTCTTCGCGCCGAAAATCCTGTCCGGCCGGCGCGTGCTGCTGACCGCCGGGCCGACCTTCGAACCGCTCGACCCGGTGCGCGGCATCACCAATCGTTCGAGCGGCAAGATGGGCTTCGCGCTCGCGCGCGCCGCGCAGCAAGCCGGCGCCGACGTGCATCTGGTGGCCGGTCCGGTCGCGCTGGAAACGCCGTGGGGCGTCTTGCGCGAGGACGTGCAGACCGCGCAGCAGATGCACGACGCGGTGATGCGCGCGGTCGCGGAGGCGGACATTTTCATCGGCGTCGCGGCGGTGGCCGACTGGCGCGTCGACCACGTCAGCGGTCAGAAGATCAAGAAGACCGCCGAGCACGCGCTGCCGAGCTTTTCATTCGTCGAGAATCCAGACATCCTCGCCGCGGTCGCCGGGCTGCCGAAGCCGCCGTTCGCGGTCGGCTTCGCCGCCGAAAGTGAAAACCTCGAAGTCCACGGCGAGGAAAAGCGCGCGCGCAAGAACGTGCCGCTGCTGATCGGCAATCTAGGGCCGCAAACGTTCGGGCTCGACGACAACGAAGTGATTCTGTTCGAAGCAGGCCGCGCGACGAAGCTGCCACGCGCCGACAAGCAGACGCTGGCGCGCGCGCTGATCACGGAAATCGCGAAGCGTCTGCCGCCTGGCATCAGTCCGGTTGGCTGAACGAGCGAGCGGCAGTGGGCCCGTGTGACCCTGCCATCTTTGCCCGGTTAGCCGACCGGAATCACCTGGAGCACTACTGCCATGACGCTACTCTCCGTGCTCGATCAAACACCGGTGATCGCCGGCCATTCGGTGGCAGACGCGATCGCCGCGACCGTCGAACTCGCGCAACTCGCCGACGACCTCGGCTACACGCGCTACTGGTGCGCCGAGCACCACGGCCTGCGCGGCGTGTCGAATCCCTGCCCTGAAGTGATGCTGGCGCGCCTCGGCAGCGTGACCAAACGCATTCGCATCGGCTCGGGCGGCATCATGCTGCCGTACTACAGCCCGTTCAAGGTCGCCGAGCAGTTCATGATGCTCGAGGCGCTGTTTCCGAATCGCGTCGATCTCGGCGTCGGACGCGCGCCGGGCGGCGACATGCGCACCGCGCAGGCGGTCGCCGCCGGCGCTTACACTCGCGGCGAGCTTTTTCCGCAGCAGGTCGCCGAGTTGCTCGGCCTCATGCACGGCGCGCTGCCCGACGATCATCTCGCGCAGGGCGTGCTGCTGCAGCCGCAGATCGATACGCGCCCGCAGCTGTGGATGCTCGGCTCGAGCGACTTCGGCGGTTTGCTCGCGGCGCAGCTCGGCATCCGCTTTTCGTTCGCGCATTTCATCAACGCGCATTTCGGCAAACAGGTCGCGCTGGCGTATCGCGAGCGCTTCCAGCCTGGCAAAGACGCGTCGCGGCCGTATCTGGCGGCCGCGGTCTTCGTGATCTGCGCGGATACCGAGCAGGAAGCCGCGGACCTCGAAAAAGCCGTCGATCTACGTCGCGTGCAGATGGCGTATGGTCTGAACGAACCGATACCCTCGATCGAGCAAGGCATCGCGCAGGAATATGGCGAGCGCGAACAGCTCGTGATCGACCGCGAAAAGCCGCGCAGCATCATCGGCACGCCTGAGCGCGTGACCGAACGGCTCACGGATTTACAGCAGCAGTTCCAGGCCGACGAGCTGATGGTGCTGACCGTCGCCGGCAGCTATCGTGCGCGCTTGCGCTCCTACGAACTGCTCGCCGACGCATTTCAGCTCGGCTCGAACCAGGCGGCTTGATCGCCAAGGCGTTGCCGGTCAGCCGCGTGCCCCTTCACCAATCTCATCCCCAACTATCGAACCTGAATGAAACTCGACCTGAAGATTCTCGATCAGCGCATGCGCGAACAGCTCCCCGCTTACGCGACGACCGGTAGCGCCGGCCTCGATCTGCGCGCCTGCCTCGACGAACCGCTGACGCTGAAACCCGGCGAAACCGCGCTGGTGCCGACCGGACTCGCGATCCACGTCGGCGACCCCGGTTATGCGGCGTTGATTCTGCCGCGCTCGGGTCTCGGCCATAAGCATGGGATCGTGCTCGGCAATCTGGTCGGCCTGATCGATTCCGATTACCAGGGCCAACTGATGATCTCGACGTGGAATCGCGGCGAGACGACATTCGTGCTGAATCCGATGGAACGCCTCGCGCAACTGGTGATCGTGCCCGTCGTGCAGGCCGGGTTCAATATCGTCGATGACTTCGAGGAAAGCGTGCGCGGCGCGGGCGGGTTTGGTAGCACCGGCAAGCATTGATCGATTGCTGCGACGCGGCGGCTGGCGCCTTCAGCGCACGCCGTGAGAAAAAAACAGAGCATAAAAAACGGCGCGGGATAAAACCCGCGCCGTTCTGCCTTTGGTGTCCGGCCAGCTCAACGCAACGTCGGTCTGACTGACATCACTCGACTTCCACCGCCTCCGGATTCGGATTGCGCGGCGCCGGATGCTCGTCGAAGGTCAACTGCACCTTGTCGTCGGCATCGACGTCGACCGTCACGCGGCCGCCGTTCATCAGCTTGCCGAACAGCAGCTCGTCAGCGAGCGCGCGACGGATCGTGTCCTGGATCAGGCGCTGCATTGGCCGCGCGCCCATCAGCGGATCGAAACCGTGCTTCGCCAGATGCTTGCGCAGCGCATCGGTGAACAGCGCATCGACCTTCTTCTCGTGCAGCTGATCTTCCAGCTGCATCAGGAATTTGTCGACCACGCGCATGATGATTTCCTCATCGAGCGAACGGAAGCTGATCGTCGCGTCCAGACGGTTGCGGAACTCCGGCGTGAACATGCGCTTGATGTCGACCATCTCGTCGCCCGCCTCGCGGCGGTTCGTGAAGCCGATCACCGACTTGCCCATCGCCTCGGCGCCCGCGTTCGTCGTCATGATGATGATGACGTTGCGAAAGTCCGCCTTACGCCCGTTGTTGTCCGTCAGCGTGCCGTGGTCCATCACCTGCAGCAGCACGTTGAAGATGTCCGGATGCGCCTTTTCGATTTCGTCGAGCAGCAGCACGCAGTGCGGCTTCTTCGTGATCGCCTCGGTCAGCAGGCCACCCTGGTCGAAACCGACGTAGCCCGGCGGCGCGCCGATCAGCCGGCTCACCGCATGACGCTCCATGTACTCCGACATGTCGAAGCGGATCAGCTCGATGCCGAGCGTGAACGCGAGCTGCTTCGCGACCTCGGTCTTGCCGACGCCGGTCGGACCCGAGAACAGGAATGCGCCGATCGGCTTGTCGAGCTTGCCGAGGCCCGCGCGCGCCATCTTGATCGCGGCCGACAGCGCGTCGATAGCCGGATCTTGACCAAACACGACGCTCTTCAGATCGCGGTCGAGCGTCTGCAGCTTGCTGCGATCGTCCTGCGACACGCTTTGCGCCGGCACGCGCGCGATCTTCGAGATGATTTCCTCGATCTCGTTCTTGCCGATCGTCTTCTTCTGCTTCGACTTCGGCAGAATGCGCTGCGCCGCGCCCGCTTCGTCGATCACGTCGATCGCCTTGTCCGGCAAATGACGATCGGTGATGAAGCGCGCCGACAACTCAGCCGCCGCCGACAGCGCACCCGACGAATACTTGACGCCGTGGTGCTCTTCGAAGCGCGACTTCAGCCCGCGCAGGATCGCGACCGTCTGCTCGACGGTCGGCTCGGTCACGTCGATCTTCTGGAAACGACGCGACAGCGCCGCGTCCTTTTCGAAGATGCCGCGATATTCGGTGAAGGTGGTTGCGCCGATGCACTTCAGCGTGCCCGACGAGAGCGCCGGTTTCAGCAGGTTCGACGCGTCCAGCGTGCCGCCCGACGCGGCGCCCGCGCCGATCAGCGTATGGATTTCGTCGATGAAGAGAATGGCGTGCGGACGCTCCTTCAGTTCCTTCAGCACCGTCTTCAGACGCTGCTCGAAGTCGCCGCGATACTTGGTGCCCGCGAGCAGCGCGCCCATGTCGAGCGAATACACCTGGGCATCGGCCAGGATGTCCGGCACTTCGCCACGCGTAATGCGCCATGCGAGCCCTTCGGCGATCGCGGTCTTGCCGACACCGGCCTCGCCGACCAGCAGCGGATTGTTCTTGCGGCGGCGACACAGCACCTGCACCACGCGCTCGACTTCCGACTCACGTCCGATCAGCGGATCGATGCGGCCGTCCTTCGCCATCTGGTTCAGGTTCTGCGTGAACTGGGCGAGCGGCGTTTCCTTCTGCGCGGCGGCTTCGTCGGACTCGGCATTCGCATCGCTCGCCTTCGCGGCGTCCGAACTGCTCGTCTTGGCGATGCCGTGCGAGATGAAATTGACTACGTCCAGACGCGTGACGCCCTGCTGCTGCAGGTAGTACACCGCATGCGAGTCCTTCTCGCCGAAGATCGCGACCAGCACGTTCGCGCCGGTCACTTCCTTCTTGCCGTTCGAGGTGGACTGCACATGCATGATCGCGCGCTGGATCACACGCTGGAAACCGAGCGTGGGCTGCGTGTCGACGTCGTCCGTGCCCGGCACGGTCGGCGTGTTGTCATGAATGAAGTTGCGCAGGTTCTGGCGCAGATCCTCGATATTGGCCGCGCATGCGCGCAGTACCTCTGCCGCCGTCGGGTTATCCAACAGCGCGAGCAAAAGATGCTCGACCGTTATGAACTCGTGCCTTGCCTGGCGCGCTTCCATGAACGCCATATGCAGGCTGACTTCCAGTTCCTGGGCAATCATGCTTCCTCCATCACACACTGCAGCGGATGCCCGGCCTGCCGTGCGTGGGTAACGACTTGCTCGACTTTGGTCGACGCGATGTCCCGCGTATAGACCCCACAAACTCCCCTGCCCTCGCGATGCACCTTCAACATGACCTGCGTTGCGGTTTCACGATCCTTATTGAAATATTCCTGCACGATCATCACGACAAATTCCATCGGCGTGAAGTCGTCATTCAGCAGCACCACCTTGTACATGGATGGCGGCTTGAGTTTCTGCTCCTGCCGCTCCAGTACGGTGCCGTCCTGCTTGTCCGGGATAATCGCCATACACCCATTCTAAACAACTAGGACAGGCCCGCAATCCTGTCAGAACCCGGCCGCCCGGCCGATGAGCCCGTTCGCTGCCACCCGGCGGTCACGACGCTGTCATGTTCGGCCAAGCCTGCGCGTTTTCGACGGGCCGATTGCGGTGCCGGCCCCGATCCTGTCATGCGCGGCGCGTGCTGCACCGCGGTCGGATCGAGTATCGCACAACCTGCCGGTACTGGCTGCGAGCGCTCGCCGCGCTGGGCGTCGGCGCCGCGGGCACAGTCAGCATGTGAGTGGATTATGCGACTTTTCAAGCCGCGCCGCTTGCGCCACCGCACATACGGAAGCGGTAAAAACCCTGGAAAGCGGCCTGTTTGCAACGCGACAACGACGTCTCAAAATTTTCTTGACACTCGAATAAAGAGCCCCAACAATCAAGCTGGCACTTTTTTCACCAAGCCATAATCTCGAAAAAATGCCGATGGTGAGCTTGTGAGGAGGGAACGACTGCCTCGCGTGGTCGTGGCTTTTCGAGGGCTCGTGGTAGTGACATGAGTTACAGGGGAAGTTGGAATGGCAACTGGTACGGTCAAATGGTTTAACGACGCAAAGGGTTTCGGATTCATCACGCCTGACGAGGGCGGCGAGGATCTGTTTGCACACTTCTCGGCCATCCAGATGAATGGCTTCAAGACGCTGAAGGAAGGCCAGAAGGTCACCTTCGAAGTCGTGCAAGGCCCGAAAGGCAAGCAGGCATCGAACATTCAGGCGCCAGCCTGAAACGTTTCGATACCCGTCCTTTTTGAAACCCGGCTCCGCGCCGGGTTTCTTTTTTGCGGCAGCTTTCTATTGCAACGGATTTTCCGGCCGGAAAGCCGCGCGAAAATTCCAGGTAAAAAAATACCCCGGCCGTTTGCTGGCGCCGGGGGTCTTATGCGAACCGGATAATCCCGGCGCGTCAATTACATATTTTCGATCATCACTTGCCCAAATGCCGAGCACGACACCTGGGTCGCGCCTTCCATCAGGCGGGCAAAATCGTAAGTAACGCGCTTTTGCAGGATCGATTTTTCCATCGAGCTGATTATCAGATCCGCCGCCTCGAACCAGCCCAGGTGGCGCAGCATCATTTCCGCTGACAGGATTTCCGAGCCGGGATTCACGTAATCCTTGCCCGCGTATTTCGGCGCCGTGCCGTGCGTCGCTTCGAACATCGCAACCGAATCCGACAGGTTCGCGCCCGGCGCGATTCCGATTCCGCCGACCTGCGCGGCGAGCGCGTCCGAGATGTAGTCGCCGTTCAGGTTCAGCGTGGCGATCACGTCGTATTCGGCCGGGCGCAGCAGGATCTGCTGCAGGAACGCGTCGGCAATCACGTCCTTCACGACGACGTCGCCGCCGGTCTTCGGATTCCTGACTTTCATCCAGGGACCGCCGTCGATCAGTTCCGCGTTGAACTCCTTCTGCGCGAGCGCGTAGCCGTAGTCGCGAAACGCGCCTTCGGTGTACTTCATGATGTTGCCCTTGTGCACCAGCGTGACCGAGCGGCGTTCATTGTCGATCGCGTACTGGATCGCCTTGCGCACCAGACGCTCGGTACCTTCGCGCGACACCGGCTTGATGCCGATACCCGACGAATCCGGAAAGCGGATCTTCTTCACGCCCATTTCTTCGCGCAAGAACTTGATGATCTTCTTCGCCTGTTCGGATTCAGCCGGCCATTCGATGCCCGCGTAGATGTCTTCCGAGTTCTCGCGGAAGATCACCATGTTGGTCTTCTCGGGCTCGCGCACCGGCGAGGGCACGCCCTTCAAATATCGCACCGGGCGCAGGCACACATAGAGGTCCAGTTCCTGGCGCAACGCGACGTTCAGCGAGCGGATGCCGCCCCCGACTGGCGTGGTGAGCGGCCCCTTGATCGACACGATGTATTCCTTGACCGCCTGCAGCGTTTCGTCCGGCAGCCATACGTCCGGGCCGTACACCCGGGTCGCCTTCTCGCCCGCGTAGATTTCCATCCAGTGGATTTTTTTCTTGCCGCCGTACGCCTTTTCGACCGCCGCATCCACGACCTTGAGCATGACCGGCGTGATGTCCAGACCAGTGCCGTCGCCTTCGATGTACGGGATGATCGGCTCGTCGGAAACGTTGAGCGAGAAGTCGGCGTTGACGGTGATCTTATCGCCACCTGTCGGAATCTTGATGTGCTGATACGGCATGATCGGACTCCAGTGAAAGCTGTGCAAAAGCTGATGGGAGACTGCGAAAGAGACGCCCTCGCCGCGCAATGCCGAACCGCCGCGAGCGGCCTGGCCGCTATTCTAGCCCACGTCCCACGCGCGACGCGGCCGCCCCTCGCTCCGGGTTTTCCAACATAGACGGCCTCTCGAACGCGCCACGCTCCTCTATAAGATAGAAGAATCTGCGTCCCGGTTTATGCATTATCATCGCGCCGTATCGCTCTGCCGTATTGCTCTCCTATGCGCCTTCTCGCCCTCAACAAGCCGTTCGGCACCATCTGTCAATTTTCGCCACACGAGACGCGGACGTCGCTTGCCGACTGGGTCAGGCTACCCGGCGTCTACCCGGCCGGCCGGCTCGACTCCGATAGCGAAGGCCTGCTGCTGCTCACCGACGACGGCGCGCTGCAGGCGCGCATCGCCGAGCCGCGTCACAAGCTCGTCAAACGCTATTGGGCGCAAGTCGAAGGCGCGCTCGACGACGGCGCGTTGAAAAAGCTCGCGCGCGGCGTCGATCTCGGCGACTACGTGACACGCCCATGTCAGGCGACCTATGTTGAACCGTCCAGCTCGCTGTGGGCGCGCACGCCGCCGATCCGCTATCGCGCCGCGATCCCGACCACATGGATCGAGCTGTCGATCACCGAAGGCAAGAACCGTCAGGTGCGTCGCATGACGGCGGCGGTGGGTTTTCCGACGCTGCGTCTCGTGCGCGTCGGCATCGGTGCGCTTGACATTTTTTCACTCGGACTGCAACCTGGACAGAGCACGGAGTTGCGAGCGAACGCGCCATGGGATGGCGTCGCCTGAACATTATTTGACGATTGTTCGTTCATCGCCGCAACACCGCGTGCCGAACTCACGCACGCGCGAATCAGCCTGCGCGTGCTCACGCCAAACCCGTTTCACGGCTGTGACAATCAAGCTAACTCGTTGTAGCAGCACGCAGAATAATGCGTGAAACGTAGGCCCGAAATGCGTGAAACAAGTGGACTCGCCGCGAGCCTGCGCCACGCGGTTTGATCGCGTGTCATCACGATCAAAATTTCCGCGCAATTCGCGTCAACCGCCGTACAACTCCACGCGTTATCCGACGCAGATGCCGCCGAAGCTATCCGGCATTCAGCCTTAAAGACATTTGCATACGCCGTTTTCGCGGCGAGTACGAAAGTCCGAACGCTAGCAGACGCGTCGAAAAATTTGTTCGATGCGGCTGTCAACCGAAAGGTGGATGGCACGTTTACCGACATGACTCTACATATGCCGGGTCATTTGGTTAATTAACTCAAGCTGAGGATTCACAAAATGAACAAACTGATCGCCGCTCTGGTCGCTGGCCTCTTCGCAACGGCAGCATTCGCACAAGCTTCGGCACCGGAAGCAGCTTCGGCAGCTCCGGCAGCAGCAGCTTCGTCGGCAAAGAAGACCACCAAGCACGCTCACAAGAAGTCGCACAAGAAGGCAGCAGCTGCAGCTTCGGCAGCTTCGGAGTAAGTTGCTTGTAAAAACGCAGTAAAGAACTCGCTTCATTGCCGTTCTTACGGCGTTGTAAGGCAGATCACCGCAAGGCGATCTGCCTTTTTGTTTTTGACGCGCTCGCGTAACATGCGCGAGTCAATTTCAGCAAGGAGTCTTGCCGTGCGATTTTCCATGCGCTCGTCGATGGCGCGTTTCGCCATTGCCGTAGCACTGCCGCTCGCGGCGCTGTCGTTCGTCGTCACCACGGCTCCCGCCCAGGCGCAGCAGATGCCGCCCGGCGCCAGGCAGCCGGGCGAGTTTCCGCGCGTCAAGCTGACCGCTGGCATGTTCGTGATCGACGCGGCCGTCGCCGCCAACGACGCGGACCGCGAACAGGGCTTGATGTATCGCACGAAGCTCGCGCCGAATGAAGGGATGCTGTTCGTGTTCAACGAGAACGCGGGCCACTGCTTCTGGATGAAGAACACGCTGATCCCGCTGTCGATCGCATTCATGCGCGCCGACGGTACGATCACCGACATCGACGAGATGCAGGCCGAGACCACCAACAACCACTGCCCGACGCACAACGGCGTGTTCGCGCTGGAAATGCCCAAGGGCTGGTTCTCGGCGAAGGGCGTCAAGCCGGGCATGCAGATCCAGGGCTTACCGCCGGTGCCGGGTATCACGCAGTAAGACCCTCACCGCCGGGCCGCGTGTCCGTGCAGCCCCGTAAATGGCCCCGGAGCGGCCTCTGAGCGGGGGCACCGTCCCGCCACGCTATCCAGCGAAAAGCCGGCGTCTCAACCCGAGGCGCCGGCTTTTTTTCGCCCGCTCAGCCCCGCGCCACCAGCCTTCGCGCCGGCTGGCAGGATTCATGCAAAAGACCAATCGACGCGCTATCCTTGTAATCTCGACAAGGTAACGCCAGATAAAGCACCACTCAGACTTCCCGGGCGGCCCACGCGGTCGCCCGGCATGCGTTTCAGGCGCGCCATTACAAGGAGATTCACGTGCCCCGCAAGACTCCCATCGAGCGCTACCGGAATATCGGCATCAGCGCTCACATCGATGCCGGCAAAACCACCACCACCGAACGGATCCTGTTCTACACCGGCGTGACCCACAAGATCGGCGAGGTTCACGACGGTGCGGCGACGATGGACTGGATGGAACAGGAGCAGGAGCGCGGCATCACGATCACGTCGGCGGCCACGACCGCGTTCTGGAAGGGTATGGCCGGCAACTATCCCGAGCATCGGATCAACATCATCGACACCCCCGGGCACGTCGACTTCACGATCGAAGTCGAGCGCTCGATGCGCGTGCTCGACGGTGCCTGCATGGTGTACGACTCGGTCGGCGGCGTGCAGCCGCAATCGGAAACCGTGTGGCGCCAGGCGAACAAGTACAAGGTGCCGCGCATCGCATTCGTCAACAAGATGGACCGCGTTGGCGCGGACTTCTTCCGCGTGCAGCGGCAGATCGGCGATCGTCTGAAGGGGGTCGCCGTGCCGATCCAGATTCCGATCGGCGCGGAAGAGCACTTCCAGGGCGTGGTCGATCTCGTGAAGATGAAGGCGATCTACTGGGACGACGACAGCCAGGGCATCAAGTTCGAGTACCGCGACATCCCGGCTGAACTCGCGGCCACCGCGAAGGAATGGCACGACAAGATGGTCGAGGCCGCGGCCGAGGCGAACGAGGAACTGCTCGAGAAGTACCTCGGCGGCGAACCGCTGAGCGAAGCCGAAATCAAGCGCGGCATCCGCGCGCGCACGATCGCCAACGAGATCGTGCCGATGTTGTGCGGCAGCGCGTTCAAGAACAAGGGCGTGCAGGCGATGCTCGACGCGGTGATCGACTATCTGCCGTCGCCGGTCGACGTGCCCGCGATCACCGGTCACGACGAGCACGACAAGGAAATCGAGCGTCATCCCAACGACGACGATCCGTTCTCGGCGCTCGCCTTCAAGATCATGACCGACCCGTTCGTCGGTCAGCTGATCTTCTTCCGCGTGTACTCGGGCGTCGTCAACTCGGGCGACACGGTCTACAACGCGGTCAAGGAAAAGAAGGAACGCCTCGGCCGGATCCTGCAGATGCACGCGAACGAGCGCAAGGAAATCAAGGAGGTCTACGCGGGCGACATCGCCGCGGCCGTCGGCCTGAAGGAAGCGACCACCGGCGACACGCTCTGCGATCCTGATCATGTGATCATCCTCGAAAAGATGATCTTCCCGGACCCGGTGATCTCGCAGGCCGTCGAACCGAAGACCAAGGCCGACCAGGAAAAGATGGGCATCGCGCTGAACCGTCTCGCGCAGGAAGACCCGTCGTTCCGCGTGCAGACCGATGAGGAATCCGGACAGACGATCATCTCCGGCATGGGCGAACTGCACCTCGAAATTCTGGTCGACCGGATGAAGCGCGAGTTCGGCGTGGAAGCGACCGTCGGCAAGCCGCAGGTCGCGTATCGCGAAACCGTGCGCAACAAGGTCGAGGGCGTCGAAGGCAAGTTCGTCAAGCAGTCGGGCGGCCGCGGTCAGTATGGCCACGCGGTGATTACGCTGGAACCGTCCGAGCAGGGCAAGGGCTACGAATTCGTAGACGCGATCAAGGGCGGCGTGATTCCGCGCGAATTCATCCCCGCGGTCGACAAGGGCATCGTGGAAACGCTGAAAGCCGGCGTGCTCGCGGGCTATCCGGTCGTCGACGTGAAGGTCACGCTGACTTTCGGTTCGTACCACGACGTCGACTCGAACGAAAACGCGTTCCGCATGGCCGGCTCGATAGCGTTCAAGGAAGCGATGCGCAAGGCGAAGCCCATCCTGCTCGAACCGATGATGGCCGTCGAGGTGGAAACGCCCGAGGACTTCATGGGCAACGTGATGGGCGACCTGTCGAGCCGACGCGGCATGGTACAGGGCATGGAAGACATCGCGGGCGGCGGCGGCAAGCTGGTGCGCGCGGAGGTGCCGCTCGCCGAGATGTTCGGCTATTCGACGTCGCTGCGCTCGGCCACCCAGGGCCGCGCGACCTACACGATGGAGTTCAAGCATTACGCCGAGACGCCGAGCAATGTCGCCGAGGCCGTGATCAACACGAAGAAGCAATGACGCTGACGCGGCGGCGTTGAGCGCGACAAGCCGAAGCCTGCTCCCTGTGAGCGGGCTTTTTTTTATGGCGCCGTTTGCATCGTCGAGCCACGCACCCGTTTTTTGAACGTGCCAGAATGTCGATCAGCCATGCGGCACGCGCCTGAATCGTAAGACCGAAGCGAACGACTCGAACGCGGCACGTCAGCCGAGGAGGAGACACCATGAGCCAGGATCACGAACATCCGCATTACCGGGCCGAGCACGAAGCCGCCGAAGCCAGCCAGCAGATCGACTGGCGCGAACACGGCGTGAAGGTCATCCGCGGCGATCGGCTCGACACCAACACCGCGCAAACGCCGGGCATGAACCGCGCGGCCGCGATCAACGCGGCGCGCGTCGGCGCGCAGAAAATCTGGGCCGGCACCGTGACGATCCATCCGAATGCGAAGACCGGCGCGCATCATCATGGCGCGCTCGAAAGCGTGATCTACGTTGTGCGCGGCCGGGCGCGCATGCGCTGGGGCGAGCATCTGGAATTCACCGCCGAGGCCGGTCCCGGCGACTTCATCTTCGTGCCGCCCTATGTGCCGCATCAGGAGATCAACGCGAGCACCGACGAGCCGCTCGAATGCGTGCTCGTGCGCAGCGACAATGAAGCGGTCGTCGTCAATTTGAACATCGACGCCGTGGAGCAGCCGGAAACGGTCTACTGGGTCGATCCGATCCACAAGCATCCGCACGATCACTAAGCCGCTCATTAACCTATCCATTCATCCGCTCGTGCCACATGACGCCTAACGCCTCGCTGCGCCCTCGCCTAGTGGCGCTCTACGCGGTGCTGCTCGCCGCCAACCTCGGCGCATGGCTGTGGGCGCTAATCGCGTTTCGCCACTACCCGCTGCTGCTCGGCACCGCGCTGCTCGCGTATGGCTTCGGTCTGCGTCATGCGGTCGATGCCGACCACATCGCGGCGATCGACGCCGTTACGCGCAAGCTGATGCAAACCGGCATGCGACCGGTCTGGATCGGGCTCGCGTTTTCGCTCGGCCATTCGACGATCGTGATCGCGGCGACGATCGGCATCGCCTGGACCACGCATTCGCTGAATGGGCGCTTCGAAAGCTTCAAGGAAGTTGGCGGCACGCTCGGGACACTGGTTTCCGCGTCGTTCCTGCTGGTGCTCGCGGCGGTCAATCTCGTGGTCCTGCGCGACGTGTGGCGCCGCTACCGGCACACGCAACGTGGCGACGCTGCGGCCACAGCGTCAGCCGATGCGCTCGCTCCAGCCGGGCTGCTGTCGCGCGCATTGCGGCCGCTGTTTCGGCTGGTCACGAAAAGCTGGCACATGTATCCGGTCGGCGTGCTGTTCGGTCTCGGCTTCGACACCGCGACCGAGATCGGCCTGCTCGCGATCGCTGCGTCGCAGGCCAGCACTGGCCTGCCGCTCTATTCGATCCTCGTGTTCCCGGCGCTCTTCACGGCCGGCATGACGCTTGTCGATTCGACCGACAACGTGCTGATGGTGCACGCGTACGGCTGGGCAATGGACGACCCGAAGCGCAAGCTTTACTACAACGCGAGCATCACGTTCGTGTCGGCGATGGTCGCGATCGTGATTGGCGGCGTCGAGGCGCTGGGGCTGCTGTCGGATCGCTTCGGCTGGAGCGGCGGGGTGACGGATGCGATCGTCGGAATCAACGATCATTTCGGCGCGCTCGGCTATGCGATCGTCGCGGCCTTCATGGCGTGCTGGATCGGCTCGGTGCTGTTTCATCGCTGGAGACGGCCGGATACGGCGGCACGATAAGTGGCCACGGGAAAAGCTCATTCGACACAAGCGACGGAATGCATAGGACAATCTCCTCATGAAGGCTGTCCATGAGGTCTCCGTAGAAATCTCTGCTCGAACAGATTTCCTTGAGAGTTCCACCTTGTGGAGTTCGAAACCGCATTTCGCACCGTGTTGCTCCGCCAATCCATCCACAATCGCGGCCGCCCCTCGCGAGCACGCGTCCGGTAACCGTTGTGACGACGACACACCGCGCGTCATTTATCGGCCGATCGACTAGCGCGGCGCGCCCCCGGTGCGCCAGAGCCGCGAGCAATCGCTTAAACTGAGACCGCTCTACACAGCGTTGCCCTTTCGCGATAGCGGCCCCACCACATCCCACCGCCCATCGGAAGGCGCGCTGCCCCTCGCGCCGTCGCGCGGCTCGCGCGACGCCTCCGAATCAGCAACAGAACGGGTTGGACACGCCATCGATGAAAACGCCAGCGGACCGATTTCTCGCACCTGACGCATTGGACGCAGCCCGCCTCACAGCCGACGCCTACGGCAACCACGCCCTCGACGAGCTTGTCGCCGGCCGCATCACGCGCCGCGAGCTGCTACGACATGCGAGCGTGATCGGTCTGTCGCTCGCGGGTGGCGGCCTGCTCGGCGCGCCGCGAGCGCGGGCGCAAGGTGCACCGCCCACGTCGAACCAGACGATCCGCGTCGCGCATCTGACGCCGGCGGGCGCCGTCGATCCGCTGACGGTGACTGACGCCGCGAGTCTCGCGCTGCTGAACCAGACCGGCGAATTCCTGATCGACGACGACGGCGAGAAGCTGATGCTGAAGCCCGCGCTCGCGCTGTCGTGGAAGCCGAACGACAAGGGCAACGTGTGGACCTTCAAGTTGCGGCCCAACGTGAAATTCCACGACGGCCAGAGCTTCGGCGCGAAAGACGTGGTCACAACCTTCGACCGTCTCGCCGATCCCGCGAGCGGCTCGGCTGCGCTATCGGTACTAAAGGGCGTGCTGTCGAAAGGCGGCGCGAAGGTCGTCGACGAACACACGGTGGAGTTTCACCTCGACGCGCCGACCGGCAATTTCCCGTACTACGTTTCCTCGGATAATTACAACGCGGTGATCCTGCCCGCGAACTTCGCGGGCAACTACGAAAAGAGTTTCATCGGCACGGGTCCGTTCAGATTCGAAAAGTATCAGCCGAAGGTTGGCGCGTCGTTCGTGCGTAATCCCGACTACTGGGGCGAAAAAGCGTTACCGCAACGCGTACAGTTTTCGTTCTACGCCGACGAGCAGGCTCAACTGCTCGCGTTGCAAGGCCATCAGGCCGACGTGATGGGCACGTTCACCGTGCAGGGCGGCGCGGCCATCCTGAACAATCCGGACTACAAGGCGGTCGGCGTCAAGTCGAGCGCGCACCGCCAGATTCACATGCGCAACGACAGCCCGCTCTTCAAGGACAAGCGCGTGCGTCAGGCACTCGCGTTGTCGCTCGATCGCGACGTGATCGTGCGCGGTCTCTTCAAGGGTCGCGCACAACTCGGCAACGACAGCCCGTTCGCGCCGGTGTTTCCATCGTCGGATGCGGGCGTGCCGCAACGCAAGATCGACGTCGCGAAGGCGAAGCAGCTGCTCGCGCAGGCCGGCGTGCCGAACGGTTTCGACGTCACGCTGACCACCGAAAAATACATGGAGATCCCCGACCTCGCGGTCGTCGTGCAGAACGCCGCGAAGGCGATCGGCGTGCGCATCAATCTGAAGGTCGAGAGCCAATCGCTCTACTACGGCGCGGGCACGCCGGGCAAATCCGATTGGCTCGACTCGCCGCTCGGCATCACCGATTACGGCCATCGCGGCGTGCCGAACGTGTTCCTCAACGCGACGCTGACGAGCAACGGCACATGGAACGCCGCGCACTTCAAGAATCCGCAATACGATCAACTGGTCGCGCAGTTCGTCGCGGCGATCGATCTCGCCACGCAAAGGAAAATCTCCGGGCAGATCCAGACGCTATTGCTCGACGAAACGCCGCTGATCATCCCGTTCTTCTACGATCAGCTGATCGCGATGCGCAAGGGCGTGAACGGCGTGCGCTTCACTGCGCTCGCGCAACTGTATTTCGATCGCGCGACGCTCAGCGCGTAAGCAGCGCGCTGTCCGTCTCGCTTTTCGCAGGAGAACTCACGATGTCGGCTCCGGCGCCCTCTCCCGCCTCGAATACATCGCGTCCGCCGCGCGCGACGAACGGCAACGCGGGCCGCGTCGCGCGTTTTCTCGCGACGCGCGCGGGTCTTTCGCTGATCACGCTGTGGCTGCTGTCGGTGATCGTGTTCGCGGGCGGCCAGCTGCTGCCCGGCGATATCGGCCGCGCGGTGCTCGGGCCGCTCGCCGATGCGCGCGCGGTCGCCGCGCTCGATCATCAGCTCGGCGCCGACCGGCCGCTGCTTACGCAATACATCGACTGGATCACGCATTTCGTGCGCGGCAACATGGGGCTGTCGTACGCGTATCGCGAACCGGTCAGGCCGTTCATCGCCGATGCGCTCGGGCATTCGGCGAAGCTCGGTCTGCTCGCGTTCATCGTCGTCGTGCCGCTCGGCATCGCGGGCGGCGTGTGGTCGGCGATGCATGCGGGGCGCTGGCTCGATCGCACGATCAGCATCGCCGGTTTGTCGGCGACCGTGGTGCCGGAGTTCGTGTCGTCGATCGTGCTGATTCTCGTGTTCGGCGTGTGGCTGCGCTGGCTGCCGATCGAGGCCTCATCTCCGCCCGATGCGAGCGTGCTCGAACAGCTGCGCCATCTGGTGCTGCCGGTGCTGCCGCTCGTCCTCGTGTTCTTCGGCTACATCGCGCGTATGGCACGCGCGGGCACCGTCGAAGCGCTCGACGCCGACTACACGCGCACCGCCATCCTCAAGGGCCTGCCGCGCCACGTCGTGATCTGGCGGCACGTGCTGCGCAATGCACTGCTGCCGACGATCACCGTCGCCGCCACCCAACTCGGCTACATGATCGGCGGACTCGTGGTGGTCGAGACGCTGTTCCACTACCAGGGCATCGGCTCGCTGATCTACAACGCCGCCAAGGCGAAGGATTTTCCAATGCTCGAAGCGGGCGTACTGACGATCGGCGTCGTCTATACGCTCGCGAATCTGGTCGCCGATGCGCTGCACGTGCTGCTCAATCCGCGACTGCGGGTGAGGACCGCCGAATGAATACGACCGTGCCGCCGGCTTCATCGACGCCACCAGGCTCGCCCGCGCCAGGCGCACCGGGCTCCGAGCCGCGTTTCCCGCGCCTCCTCCTGCTCCTCGGTTCGCCGACCTTCATCGTGGGCGCGCTGATCGTCGCGTGGTGGATCGTCTGCGCGATCGCCGGGCCGTGGTTCGTGCATCTCGATCCGTACGCGTCCGATCCGCTCAATTCGCTGACGCCGCCCGATCGCACGCACTGGTTCGGCACCGATCAGCTCGGCCGCGACGTATTCTCGCGCGTGATCGTCGGCGCGCGCGACATCCTGACGATCGCGCCGCTCGCGACCCTGCTCGGCACCGCGGCGGGCACCGCGCTCGGCCTGGTGGTCGGCTACTTCGACGGCTGGGTCGACGACGTGATCGGCCGCATGATCGACGCGGTGCTCGCGCTGCCGCTCGTGATCGTCGCGCTGCTCGCGCTCGCCGCGGTCGGTGCGTCGAACTTCACGGTGATTCTCGTGATCGGCACCACCTTCACGCCGATAACAGCCCGCACCGTGCGCGCCGCCGTGTTCGCAGAGCGGCATCTCGACTATGTGGCCGCCGCGCAGCTGCGCGGCGAACGCGCGCCGTACATCATGTTCGCGGAGATCCTGCCGAACGTGCTGCCGCCGATCGTCGTCGAAGCAACGGTGCGGCTCGGCTATGCGATCTTCGCGGTCGCGACGCTGTCGTTCCTCGGCTTCGGCATCCAGCCGCCGTCGGCCGACTGGGGGCTCGCGCTGTCCGAGTCGTACACGTTGATGGCGGGCGGCGCGTGGTGGACCGTCGTGTTTGCGGCGGGCGCGATCGCGTCACTGGTGGTCGGCGTCAATCTGATCGCCGACGGCGTGCAGGGAGTGCTCGACCAATGAACGGCCCACCGCCCTCCTCGTTCGCGGCGTTCGACGTGTCGAAAAGCGATCGCACCGATGCGCTGACCGTGGTCGGCCTGACGGTCACCTACCGGATCCGCGGACGCGATCGCGAAGTGCTGCAGGACCTATCGTTTCGCGTGCGACGCGGCGAGGCGTATGGGCTCGTCGGCGAATCCGGTTGCGGCAAGTCGACCGTGGCAATGGCGACGCTGCGCTATCTGCCGCGCAATGGCAAGGTGAAGGCCGGCAAGATCGTAATCGCCGGCGAGGACGTGCAGAAGCTGGGTGCCGACGCGCTGCGCAGCATGCGTGCGACGACCGTCTCGATGGTCTACCAGGACCCGGGGCGCGCACTGAATCCATCGCTGACGATCGCCCGTCAGGTTTCCGAAGCATTCGAGGCGGCCGGCGTCGTGCGCGACGAGGCGCTGCAACGCACGCTCGAGATACTCAAACGGGTCCGCATCGCGGCGCCCGAGCGCGTGATGAACAGCTATCCGCATCAATTGTCGGGCGGCATGCAGCAGCGCGTCGTGATCGCGATGGCGCTCGCGTCGAACCCCGCGCTGCTGATTCTCGACGAACCGACTACCGGCCTCGATGCGACCGTCGAAGCGGAAGTGCTCGACCTCGTCGCACGGTTGCGCGAGGAACTCGGCACCGCGGTGCTGTTCATCAGCCACAACCTCGCGGTGATCGGCCGCATGTGCGAACGCGTCGGCGTGCTGTACGCGGGCAAGCTGGTCGAGGAAGGCGCGACCCAGGACGTGTTCGCACGGCCGCGTCATCCGTACACGGTCGGGTTGCTGCGCTGCCTGCCGACGGCCGGACGCAGCAAGGACAGCGAGCGGCTCGATACGATCGCGGGCGGCCTGCCTCTGCCGGGCTCGGTCACGCAGGGCTGCATCTATGCGGAGCGCTGCCGTCTCGCCGACGAGCGCTGCCGCCGCGACGCGCCGCCGCCCTATCGCCTCTGCGCCCGGCATGGCGATCAGATGGCGCGCTGCCACTATCACGAGCGTGCGATCGAACTGCCGCGTGCGACATCGAGCGCGGCGCCGGTGGCGGCCGCATCATCCAACGCGGCGCCGCGCGCGCCCTCTGCGCCGGTCTTGCGCGCCCGGAACCTGTCGAAAACATTCCACGTATCGGGCGTCCCGCTGCGCGCGGTCGACGACGTGTCGCTCGAACTCGCGAGCGGCGAGACGCTCGGCCTCGTCGGCGAATCGGGCAGCGGCAAGACAACGCTCGCGCGGCTGCTGCTCGGCCTGCTCGCACCCGATGCCGGCAGCGTGCTCGAACTCGACGGCGCCCCGCTCGCCGCGCGCGTCACGCGACGCAGCGACGAGCAGCTGAAATCGCTGCAGATCGTGTTCCAGAATCCGGACTCGGCGCTCAATCGCGCGCATTCGGTCAAGCGGCTGATCGGCCGTGCGCTCGCGCGCTTCACCGCGCTGCGCGGGCCCGAGATCGACGCACGGCTCGCCACGCTGACGGACGCCGTGCGGCTGCCCGAGCGCTATCTGGATGCACGTTCGCGCCAGCTTTCGGGCGGACTCAAGCAGCGCGTCGCGATTGCGCGCGCGTTCGCCGGCGAACCACGCGTCGTCGTGTGCGATGAGCCGACTTCATCGCTCGACGTGTCGGTGCAGGCCGCGATTCTGAACCTGCTCGCCGATCTGCAGCGCGAGCGCGGCGTCAGCTACGTATTCATCTCGCACGATCTGCACGTGGTCCGCTATGTGTCGGATCGCATCGCGGTGCTCTACCTCGGCCGGCTGCTCGAAATCGGCCCGGCGGCGGCCGTGTTCGATGGACCGCAGCATCCCTATACCGAGGCGCTGCTGTCCGCCGTGCCGACGCTGCCGGGCGACGGTGCGTCCGGCGAGTTGCATCAACGTACGCGTATCCGTCTCACCGGCGAGTTGCCCGGGCCCGGTGCGATGCCGTCGGGCTGCGTGTTTCACACGCGCTGTCCGCGCAAGCTCGGCGCGATCTGCGAGCAGCAGGACCCGCCGTTTCTCGACGCGGACGGCGCCGCCGATTCGTCTTCCGCGCACCGGATTCGCTGCCATATTCCGGTCGCCACACTTCGCGAGCTGCAAAGCGAGCCGCGCGACGACAATGCGGGCGACCCGACGAATGGCGGCACCTCCGACGATGCGTCGGAAAACGCCAGCTAGCGTCGACTCGAACCTCATCGACGCACACCGCCCCTCTTAACGAATCCCGCGTCGGAACACGCTTTTGCGTCCGCGCGTTTCATCGTCGCAACGTTTTGAGGCGTTTTTCCGGCGTGCGCATCGCACATCCCGATATCGCCCGTGTCGCTTCAAGGCTTTGCGACGCGTGGCATGGATATCGCTAAATTAGCGGCCAGAGATTCGAAGCCAAACCGGGCGCGCAACGCCGCGCATATCCGCCCGACGAGCGTCACCACGCGATGGCGCGACCTCGCGCGATCAGCACGGCAGCGACGCGCGGACAACTTCGACACAACGGACCGGGGGTTCGACAAGACCCGCGTGCAGACAGGTCGGCCGGCGCTGGGGCAGTTCGCGAAGGCGGCAGCGAGGTACCGTCCTTCGCTCTGGAGACGCGCGATGAAGACCGGAAAATCAGATCAGTACTACTGTGCAACGATGCGCGGCGCGGTGGTCCTCGCGGGGGTCGCGGTGTTGGCGGGCGGGGCCGCGTACGGGGCGTCGACGGACGTGATCCCTCGCTCCATTGTGCTGGCCGATGCGTCGCGGGCTCAACACGGCGATTCAACGCCGCTGCTGCTCGCGCAGAACGACGGCGCGGCGACCGGCGCCGAGGCTGGCACGGCCACGGCCGCCGACGACGCCGCCTCGGTGTTCGCGCCGGCCGGCTGCGCCGGGCTCGGCGGTCCGGGCTGCGGGCGGCTCGGCGGCGGCAGTGGCAACGGCAGCGGTAATGGCGGCGCGGCGGGTTCGAGCAATAGCGGTGCTGGCGCAAGCGGCAACAGCGGCGCCGGGGCGGCGGGTTCAGGGAGCGGAATTGGGAGTGGCGGTAAGGGAAATAGCGGTAGTGGTGGCGGCGGTGGAAGCGGCGGTGGAAGCGGAGGTGGAAGCGGAGGTGGAAGCGGAGGTGGAAGCGGAGGTGGCGGTGGCGGCGGAGGCGGCAAAGGCGGCGGCGGCGGAGGCGGAGGCGGAGGCGGAGGCGGCGGCGGAGGCGGAGGCGGAGGCGGAAGCAGCGGCGGCAGCGGGAGCGGCGGCTGCGGTTGCGGAGGCTCCAACGGTGGCCCTAGCGGTGGTTTCGGCGGTGCGAATGGTGGTGGCTTCGGTGGTGGCTTCGGTGGCGGGTTCGGCGGAGGCTTTGGCGGAGGCTTCGGCGGCGGTCACGGAGGCAAGGGTGGCGGCAGCGGCGGCAGTGGCAACGGTGGCGGGAACGGGCACTAGGCGTCGCCCGTTGCCCCGGGTAGGGAGCTCCCCCGCGCCCTACCCGCCAGCGACATGTCCCGGCATACTGTCCGCTATCCGCTGGCAACGGCGGTGATGTCCCGATCCCCCGGTCGGGCGTCACCGCCGGAGGCCGGTCAGAGCGGCCCGCCCGCCTTCGGCGCGCGCTGACGGAATGGCTCGGAGCGCGCGCGCCGCGCCTCGCGCCATCGCGCGAACCGCACCGCGAGCGGCGGGAACACAACCTCCATTGCGTGCGAGTGTTATGGAACCAATCCGAGACCACCGCCTCATATCAAATTCATCGTTCGATATGAGGGCCCACAACATGCATAGAAGCGTCCCCCCCTCCGCGACCCGCACGGCAGCCGCCGTGCTGACCGCTGCCGCCCTGGGCCTCGCATCGCTCGCCAATGCGCAAACACCCGCGCAGCCAATGGCGCAAACCTTGTCGCAAGCGGCACCACCGGTCGATCCGAGCTTCTCCGCCTACTCGCTCGTCCAGAGCTGCAAACAGCGCCACGACAACGTCGCGCAAGGGCAATGCGTCGGCGCGATCCGCGGCATCATCCACGGCTATCAATACGGCGTGCTGTTCCTCTCGCAACGAGCAACCCTCCCCGCCAACGAAACGCAGCGCGTGTCGCTATGCCTGCGCGACGTGGCGGTGTCGTCGATCGTCGACGACTTCCTCGCCGATGCCGCCCAGGTGCCGGACGACGCGCTGCAGCACACCCCCGCCGAAGTCGCCGTGCTCGGCTCCGTGCATCAGCACCATCCCTGCACCTGAGCGCCGCGTCAGCGCGAGCGGCGTCATCGACACCCACAGCGCTTCGAGCCTTGCGCGCCGCCGTTGCGCAACGGACGGCGGCCGCGCCGGCGCTTACAACATCTCCAGCGCACGCTTGCCGCGCGGCGGCTTGAAGTACGCGTCGAGCGCGGCGAGTTCGCCGGCTTCCAGCACCAGTTGCGACGCGCGATGGTTGTCGCGCACATGCTCGACGCGCGCCGCCTTCGGAATCGCGCACACATTGGGCTTGCCCAGCACCCACGCGAGCGCCACCTGAAACACCGAGACGCCGCGCGCGTCGGCGATATCGTCGAGCGGCGAGCGTTTCGGCAGCCGCGCATGATCGACCGGGCTGTACGCCATCGCCGGCATGCCGCGCGCGGCGAGCCACGGCAACAGATCGAACTCCGGCCCGCGTCGCGCCACGTTATACAGAATCTGGTTGGTCGCGCACGCGTCGCCGCCTGGCGTCGCGACGAGTTCTTCCATGTCGTCGGTATCGAAGTTGCTGACGCCCCAGTGACGGACCTTGCCCGCGCGCCGCAGCGCCTCGAAGCCGTCGACGGTTTCCGCCAGTGGCACCGAGCCACGCCAGTGCAGCAGATAAAGATCGAGCCGGTCCGTTTTCAGACGCTTCAGGCTCTGCTCGCACGCGGCGATCACGCCGCGCCGGCTGGCGTTGTGCGGATACACCTTGCTGACCAGAAACACCTTGTCGCGCAAACCCGCGAGCGCTTCGCCGAGCAGCGACTCGGTCGCGCCGTCGCCGTACATTTCGGCGGTATCGATCAGCGCCATGCCGAGTTCGATGCCGCAGCGCAGCGCAGCGATTTCCGCCGCGCGTCGTGCCCGCTGCTCGCCCATTTCCCACGTGCCCTGCCCCAGTGCTGGCATGCGCTCGCCGCCCGGCAGGCTCACGCTTGCGATCTCGCTCGTCATGTTGACTCCTCGAAAGTGGCTCGATCCAGATGCGATGCGCTGGCCCGCCGCCTCATCACGCAACGCATGCTACTAAAAACCTGGCGACGAGTTTAGCGGCTCCGCGGCCTCGCAACGGCGCGCCTGGCAAAAGCCCGCTATAACGGGACGCGCCGATGTTTTAAAATTGCCGCTTGCCCCTCTTGCGTGAGCCCCATGACCTCTGCCTCGGAAGACCGCTGGCGCGACCTGCGCCCGGACCCGGAAAACGACACGCCGCTCTATCTGCAACTTGCCCGCAAGCTCGGCAGCGCGATCCACGAAAACCGCTGGAACGCCGGCGAGGCGCTGCCTTCGGAGCGCGTGCTGTCGGAGGCGCTCGGCGTGTCGCGCATCACGTCGCGCAAGGCGATCGCGCTGCTCGTGGAGCAGGGTTTGATCCGCCGCACCCAAGGCGCGGGCAGCTTCATCACGCCGCGCTACGAAGATCCGTTGTCGCGTCTGTCGAGCTTCAGCGAAATGCTGCGGCGGCGCGGCTTCACGCCGAGTTCGAAGTGGCTGTCGCGCGAAATCTCGCCGGCCAATCGCGACGAGGTGATCCAGCTGGGTCTGTCGCCGGCCGCCGCGGTCACGCGGCTGCGGCGGCTGCGGCTCGCCGACGGCATCGTGATGGCGGTCGAGAATTCGACGTTCCCGGCCGCGGTGATTCCCGATCCACAGGCAATCGGCGACTCGCTGTACACGTATCTGGAGAATCGCGGACTGACGATCGTGCGCGCGTTGCAGCACTTCCGCGCGGTGAACGCGAGCGACGAGATCGCGCAGCAGATGAGCATCGCGCCGAACGAGGCGTTGCTGTTGATCACGCGCGTGGGTTATACGGCGGATCAACGCGCGATCGAACTGACGGACACGTACTGCCGCAACGATTACTACGACTTCGTGGCGGAGTTGCGAAAGTAAGCTGCGACACGGTGGGCGGTCAGGTACGCCGCGTTCCCAACCTGAACGCGCCGCCCGCTCCAACCGTCACGTCCACCGGGCTTCGTGCGCGCCGATGCGCGCCGGCGGCAGCACATAAAACGCAGGCGTCTGCTCCAGTTCCTCCGCCGGCAGCACGCCAAGCACCCGCCCGAACTCCGATTGCACGCTCGCGACGCAATCGCGCACATCGTCGAGCGACACCTCGGGCGCCTGCTGCCCATCGGCCAGCAGCCCGAACGACTGCAGCCAACGCCCCGTCTGCGCAAGAGACACCTTCACATGCCAGCTGCCGCCCTCGCGAGCGCGCCGCGCGAGCGCGACCATCGCGCCGAACGCGGCCAGATAGCCGGTCGCGTGATCGAGCGCCTGACACGGCAGATGCCGCGGCTCGGTTGAACCCGCCGCCGCGCGCTCGGTCCACGCGATGCCGCTCGCCGACTGCACCAGGCTATCGAAGCCGCGTCGCTGCGCCCACGGCCCTGTGTGCCCGTACGCGCACACCGAGACATAGACGATGCCGGGCCGCAGCCGCGCCAGCTCGTCCGGCCCGAAGCCGCGCGCCTTGAGCGCGCCCGGACGATAGGCTTGCAGGAACACGTCGGCATCGCGCCCGAGTCCGCGCAACGTGTCGCAGCCTGCCGCCTCGCGCAGATCGACGATTGCCGAACGCTTGCCGCGGCCGTTGTCGATCACGAGCGGCGCGATGTTCGGCAGATGCGGCCCGTTGATCGTCAACACGTCCGCGCCATGATGCGCGAGCGCGCGGCCGGCCACCGGTCCCGCGATGATCCGCGACAGATCCAGCACCCGCACACCCGCGAGCGGGCGGCCGACACCAGGCTCGGTGTCAGCGGCGGCGTGGCGCGGCGGCTCGGCCGGGGCGTCGCCGATGCGCTCTATCTCGAACAGCGGCAAGCGCGCGATCGCTTTGGCCTGCTCGAGCGCGGCCCATTCGTCGGGCGTGCGAATCAAGGCGGCGCACAGGCCTGCGTCGGCGAGCGTTTGATCGAGCGTCGCGCCCTCCCAGCCGCGAATCGCGGCCGCCACCGAGGGCCGCCCATTGTCACAGCCGAGCACCTCGAGCACGCCCTTCAGGTGATGCGCGAAATTCGTATGCAGCTGGATCCAGCGGCCGTCGCCCGTTTCATAGAAGCCGGTGACCGGATCGCGCAGCGCGGGCGGCGGCCCATCGTCGATCCGCAAATAGCGTTCGCTGCGAAACGCCGCCAGCGCGCGACGCATCTGCACCGACACCTGTTGCAGGCGAGCGCTGCGCAAGCGCCAGTATTCGGCGGCGGCGAGGCCCGTCGCGGCGATGGTCGACGCCGCGAGGCTGCCGACACGGTAGACCGACGGCAAGCCGGGATCCGCGCCGGCGAGCGACACGGCGTGCAGCGCGACCGGATCGCAGCCGGCGAGGGTCCAGATGTGCTTGAGGGCGAGTTCGGGCGTCATGGGATCGGGCGCGCTGGCCGCGCGGACAGGAAGCAGGTACATCGAGTCTAAATTTGCGCCTCGCCGCAATCAATCTTGATTATGATAATCAACATATATTGATTTCTTCGGTTTATACGCACTTTTATGCCAGCCCCGATTTACCTGAGCGCCGCCGAAGCGGCCGCAACGCTCGGCGTCAGCTTGCCGACGCTGTACGCGTATGTAAGCCGAGGCATGCTCGGCTCGTCGCCGGATGCGCAAGGCAGGCATCGGCTCTACGATGCCGCCGAGGTGCGCCGCCTCGCGCGTCGCAAGGCGGACGGCAAACGCGCCGGCAAGGTCGCGCAGAAGGTGCTCGACTGGGGCGTACCGGTGCTCGAATCGTCGATCACGCTGGTCGCGGACGGTCGGCTGCTGTATCGCGGGCACGATGCGATCGAGCTCGCGCGCAGTGCGTCACTCGAAGACGTCGCGGCGCTGTTGTGGGAATGCAGCGCGCGGCGCATCGGCGATGCGCCCGTCGTGCCGCTCGCCCCCGCGCAATGGGCCGCGTGGCTCAAGCTGTGGAGTGACTGCACGCCGCTCGATCGCGCGCTGGTGCTGCTGCCGGCCGCCGCCGCGCAGATGCCGCGCGTGTGGGCGCTCGGCCGCGATGCGCAACTCGACACCGGGTGCGCCGTGATGCGGCTGCTGGCCGCCGCGATGCTGCCGGCGGCGCCGTCGAACGAACCGCTGCATCGGCAGATCGCGACGGCCTGGCGGGTGCGCAGCCGTCAGCAAAGCGGACTGCTGCGCGCGGCCCTGGTCGCCTGCGCGGATCACGAGCTGAACGCGTCGACGTTCACGGTCCGTTGTATCACGTCGACGGGCACGCACCTGTTCGGTGCGGTCGCGGGCGGGCTCGCGGCGCTTTCGGGGCCGCGTCACGGCGGCGAAACCGTGCGCATCGCCGCGCTGCTCGATGAGGCGGCGCGCTCGCCCGAGCTGGACCGCTATCTGGCGAACCGTCTCGCGCGCTACGAGCACGGCGCGCAAGGGCCGATGCTGTCGGGCTTCGGTCATCCGCTCTATCCGGACGGTGATCCGCGCGCGCGATTATTGCTGACGATGCTCGCCGACTGCGCGCCAGTCCGCTCGCCGCTCAACGAGGTGCTGCAGGTCGCGCGAGCGGTGCGCGACACGACCGGCGCGGAGCCGACGGTGGATTTCGCGCTCGCCGCGATCGAGCGCGTGCTCGGCTTGCCGAGCGGGGCCGCGTTCACGCTGTTCGCGCTCGGGCGGGTGGTCGGCTGGATCGCGCACGCGATGGAGCAGGCGCGCGATGGCCGGTTGATCCGGCCGCGGGCGCGGTACATCGGGGAGTATGAGGCGGGAGGAGCTGCTTAGGGGCTACGAAGAGGCGGCTCGCCGTTCGCCCTGCATCAGACCACGCCCGGCCGACGCGCCAGCCAAGCCGGCATCGGCCAGCCGAATAGCAGCGTCGGCAACCTGCGTTCCGAGCCGCTCGCCAGTGCAAAACGCGCCCCGGCCCGCCCGGCGCTGATCCATGCCACCGATCCACGCGCCAACTCGATCGACTGCCCCGCCGCCAGCCAGTGATCCTCATGCTCGCCCTCGACGGTCAGCCAGACGTTGCCGCTGATCACCTTGAAAATCGTCGGACGCGCAACCCGCCAGGCCGTGACGGGCTCGCCATGTTCCAGCTCGAAAACTCGCACTTCTCGCATCGCCGTTCTCCTCGATGAACTTTCTGTTGTGCCGATTATTGACGTGCGATGATCGGAGACCCATGCACAGTTCCGAACACTTTCATCGGAACTGTTCAGTCAAAAAACCGAACAGTTGGCATGGCTCGCGCGGCGCAGGTTGAAAACTTTCGCGTTCGCTGGCCGGCGACAGAAGGCAAGCGTATGAAACTCGAAATCCAGCTCGATCGGGACAACGGCGTGCCGCTGACCGAGCAGATCGTCGCGGGCGTCTCGGCGTGGATCCGCTCGCGCAATGCGCATCCTGGCTCAAAGCTGCCGTCGATCCGCCAGTTCGCCGCCGACTTCGGCGTAAGCCGCTTTCCGGTGATCGAGGCATACGACCGGTTGGTGTCGCTCGGCTATGTCGACTCGCGCCACGGCTCCGGCTTTTACGTCGCCGATCGCCAACCGACCGACATGCGCTGCCAGGGCACTTCGGACCCGCGCCGCGCCGATGTCGAGTCGGACCATCTGCTCGAGCAATTCAACTTTCCGGGCGAGACGCTGAAACTCAGCACCGGTTTCATCCCCGAAAGCTGGCGCGACATCGATGGCATTGCGCAGGCCATCCGCCACGTGTCGCGAACCGATCCGGCTAGCATGGTCGAGTACGCGACGCCGCTCGGCAACCCGGTCTTGCGCGAACAGTTGCGCGGCCGCATTGGCCAGTTGGGCATCCAGGCAGACGCATCGCAGATTCTGATCACCAATGGCGCGAGCCAGGCGTTCGATCTGCTGGTGCGCTACATGCTCAAGCCAGGCGACACGATCTTTGTCGAGGACCCCGGTTACTACAACCTGTACGGCCTGTTGCGCCTGCACGGCATGAAGCTGATCGGCATTCCACGCACCGGCAATGGTCCCGACCTCGACACGATGCAGGCGCAACTGAAGCTGCACCGGCCCAGATTGCTGCTCATCAACACCGTGTTCCACAACCCGACCGGCACCACGGTCGCACCGCAGGTCGCATTCCGTTTGCTGCAAATGGCGCGAGAGCATGGCTTCCAGATCATCGAGGACGATATCTACGCGGATTTTCAGACCGAGCTCACCGACCGCCTGGCCACCCTCGACCAACTCGAACAGGTGATCTACATCGGTGGATTGTCGAAAACGCTGTCGTCTTCGCTGCGGGTCGGCTACGTGGTTGCGAGTCACGCGATCATCAAGGACCTGGTCGACATCAAGATGCTGACGAGCATCGGCTGTTCGCGCTTTGCCGAAGCGGTGGCGGTGTCGATGCTGGAGCGCGGCGCATATCGCAAATATCTGGAGCGACTGCGCCGCCAGATGCGCGGCGCGCTCGGCTCGACCGTCCAGACACTCGAAGATGCCGGCTGGGAGATCTTCGAAGAACCAGCGGGCGGCAAGTTCGTGTGGGCACGCGTGCCGCATGTCGCGGACGCCGAGCGGCTCGTTGAATGCGCCGTGCCGCTCGGAGTGACGGTGCTGCCTGGACAACACTTCAGGCCGAACCGGGAGGTGAGCCCGTGGATCAGGATTCATGTGGCGTTTGGCAACGAGCCACGGGCGCAGGCGTTTTTTCATGCGGCGGCGCAGTTGCCGCCTGATGCGTGAACACGGCGCGGAGCGCGGCCGTGACGCAGCGCCGACACCCGCGCAACGTTGCGCCGCCCGCTGCGCCGGGACCCGCTTTTCCCTAGAATAGCGAGTCCCAGCCCGACCGAGCGCGCCCAGCCACCTCATATGTCCACGACGACGCCTCCGCCCGCCCTCGCTCCCGATATCCCCTCGGGTCCTTCGCCCCGCTCGCTGACCGTGATGCTGTGGCTGGTCGCCACCGGCTTCTTCATGCAGACGCTCGATTCGACGATCGTCAACACCGCGCTGCCCGCGATGGCGACAAGCCTCGGCGAACTGCCGCTGCGCATGCAATCGGTGGTGATCGCCTACTCGCTGACGATGGCGGTGATGATCCCCGTGTCCGGCTGGCTCGCCGACAGACTCGGCACGCGGCGCGTGTTCTTCAGTGCGATCCTCGTGTTCGCGGTGGGCTCGTTGCTGTGCGCGAACGCGCATACGCTGAACCAACTGGTGCTCTTTCGCGTTCTGCAAGGCGTGGGCGGCGCGATGCTTCTGCCGGTTGGACGGCTCGCGGTGCTGCGAACCTTTCCGGCTGAGCGCTATCTGCCGGCGTTGTCGTTCGTGGCGATTCCGGGGCTGATCGGACCGTTGATCGGACCGACGCTCGGTGGCTGGCTCGTCAAGATCGCGTCGTGGCACTGGATCTTTCTGATCAACGTGCCGGTGGGCATCGTGGGCTGCATCGCGACGTTTATCTTCATGCCGGATAGCCGCAACGAACACACGGGCAAATTCGACCTTGGCGGCTACCTGTTGCTGGTGGTGGGCATGGTGGCGATTTCGTTCGCGCTCGACGGCCGCACCGAGTTCGGCGTTCAACATGCGACGGTGCTGGTGCTGCTGATTCTGAGCATGGCGTGCTTCGTTGCGTATGGGCTGCACGCGGTGCGCGAGCCCGCGCCGATCTTCCCGCTCGATCTGTTCAAGATCCACACGTTTAGCGTTGGGCTGCTCGGTAATCTGTTCGCGCGGATCGGCAGCGGCTCGATGCCCTACCTGATTCCTCTGCTGTTGCAGGTGAGCCTCGGCTATAGCGCATTCGAAGCCGGGCTGATGATGCTGCCCGTGGCGGCCGCGGGCATGGCGACGAAGCGCCTCGTGACGAAGCTGATTCTGAAGTACAGCTACCGGCGCGTGCTGATGGCGAACACGATTCTGGTCGGCCTGATGATGGCGAGTTTCGCGCTCACGAGCACGCTTCAGCCGCTGTGGCTGCGGCTCGTGCAACTGGCGATCTTCGGCGGCGTGAACTCGATGCAGTTCACCGCGATGAACACGTTGACGTTGAAGGACCTGGGCACTGGCGGCGCCAGCAGCGGCAATAGCCTGTTTTCGCTCGTGCAGATGCTTTCGATGAGTCTCGGCGTGACGGTGGCCGGTGCGTTGCTGACAACCTTTACCGGCATCATGCAACGCGTGACCGGCGCCAATTCGCTGCCCGCGTTTCATGCGACGTTCCTCTGTGTCGGCATCATCACCGCATGCTCGTCATGGATCTTTGCGCAGTTGTCCCCGGAGATTCGCACGCCCGCGAAAAAGACCGATCCGTCGGAGCGAACTTGAAAGCCGCACGAGCCGGGACGACACATCCTCGTGCACTCGCGAACGGATTTCCGGGCATCGCTCCACGCGCGCCGCACGCAGCACCCTTGCACAGCGTCGCCGACCCGCAACGGGGCGCGTCCCGCACCAGCGAAGTGCGCGTTATCGCCTTCATACCGCGGCGGGCGCGCAATGATTTCCTCGGAGCATTGCTGGTGGACGCTCGAGCTTAGTTCGAACATGCGCATAGTTCTTGCTCGGCTATCCTGTAAACTCTTGGTCTGCGCGCGCGAACTCCTGCCTGACCCTGCAAGCGCCGCCATTTCCACACGACCGACACGATGAGCATGATCGAACTCGATCCTCCCGGCTTCCAGCCACCACGCCCGATGGCCGGCGACGAAGGCTCCCGGCGTACCGTTCTCTATGGCGGCTACACCGTTTTCAGCGTGTTTCAGCCGGTCTTTTCGGTATCGCACCGGCGCGCGATCGGGTATCACGCGTCGCTGCGCGTGCACGACGAGCATGAGCGGCAAGTGCCCTCGCACGAAGTCTTTACGCAGGCCGCGCGACGCGGCGATCTGCTGGAACTCGGACGGCTGGCCGAATCGCTGCACCTCGGCAACTTCAACGCATTCGACAGTCACGACGAATGGCTCTTCCTCAGCCTGCATCCGGCCGCACTGATGGACACCAGCTACGGCGACGCGCTGCTTGCCAGCCTGAAGGCGCTCGGCCTGCCGCCGCAGCGCGTGGTGCTCGAAGTATCCGAACAGGCTGGCGGCGAAACCACGCGCTTCGCCGAAATCGTCGATTCGCTGCGCAAGTCCGGTTTCCTGATCGCGCTCGACGGCTTTGGCGCCAAGCATTCGAACATCGACCGGGTGTGGAATCTGCGGCCGGACATCGTCACGCTCGACCGCTGCATCCTCGCGCAAGCGAGTGAACACTCGCATATCGAGCGCGTGTTGCCGGGCCTCGTCTCTCTGTTGCACGAGTCTGGGCAACTGGTGCTGATGGGTGGTCTGAGCACCGAACGTGATGCGCTGATCGCGCTCGAATGCAATGTCGACTTCGTCCAGGGCGCATTTTTCGCGGGTCCGAGCGTCGAACCCGTCAAGCCGCAAGTTGCCGCTGGCCTGATGGATTCGCTCTCCGCTTCGCTGCGCGAACGCGTTGCCGCTCGAGAGAAAGCGCAATCCGCGCGGCTCGCGCCGTATGTCACGGCGCTCGAGGCAGCCGCCGCGCAGTTGGTTGCCGGGGAATCGATCACGCAGGCGACCGCACCTCTGCTCGCGCTCGGAGAAACGGCGCGCTGCTTCGTTTTGGACGGTTCGGGGCGGCAGATCGGCGACAACGTGCTGCCGCCGGGGCGCACATCGCAACGCGCCAAGCGCTTCAGCCCGCTGCTGCATTCCGAAGGCGCGAGTTGGGAGCGCCGCCCGTACTTCATTCAGGCGATGCGTCAACCGGGGCGGGTTCATCTGACGCCGCCGTATCTGTCGATCAACGAAGCGCATCTGTGCGTGACCGCCTCGATTGCCGCGCACACGTCGCATGGTACGCAGGTGCTATGCGTCGACATCAACTGGGAAGTCGCGGCTCACCGTAACTGACGCCGCCGGATGGTCCTTGATGCGGGCAAGCAGTTCCGCGACCGCATCACGGCCCAGCATCCGGTTGGCCGCCTGCAGATGCGCGGCGCTGGTCAGGATGCGCAGCGAGACGATTTTCGCCGAAAGGTCCGTTTTGCCATCCGTCACCACGTCGATTAACCCGACGATGTCGCCGTCGCAGAACAGTGCGATGCACACCGCACCCGCCATCGACACCACCTCCGCATGGCTCGCCTGTTGCGCGAGCGATGTGACTACAGCCATCCACTTCGGACCTGAACCCGGTTCGCGGTCGCGTTGCGCTTCGGTTTCAGGCGTTGGCCCTTGTGCTCGAAGGGCCGGGTTGGCTGTGGGGAACGGAGGGGGCGGAGCGTACAAAGGTACGTCGCTGATCAGTTGCGGCGCATCGCTGAAAAGCTGTAGCAGACCCGCCCGGTCTTGCGCTTCGAGCGCCGCGCGCAAACGCTCGACGATTCGCCCATGCACCGCCGGATCGGGCCGCTCCAACGGCGCCCCCGCACGTCTCAGACGCTCCTTGGCGCGATGAACCATTTGCCGGCAAGCGGCCGGTGTGCGCTCGAGAATCGAGGCGATTTCCGCATAACCGCACTCGAACGCTTCATGCAGGACGAGCGCCGCACGTTCGTCTGGTTTCAGATGTTCGAGAAGCAGCATCACGCCGTACGACATATCTGCCGCTCGCAACGCCAACTCCTCCGCCGATGGTGCGACCTCGTCGAGCCACGGCTCCGGCAACCAGCCGCTAGCCTGTGACGCACGCTCGCGCTGTGCATGCCGCAGACGGTCGATCGCCGTGCGCGTGGTGAGCGTGGTGAGCCAGGCGACCGGCGTTTGCACCGCCTGCGTATCGGCCAGGTGCCATTTGAGCCAGACATCCTGCACCACGTCTTCGGCCTCCGCGCGACTGCCGAGCATCCGATATGCGAGTGCCAGCAGACGGGCGCGCGCGGCCTCGAAACCGGATGCCTTGTCGATTCCCTGTTCCGTCATGCGTAGACCTCCCGATGGTGCGTGGTGAAAAAGTGGCTGCATACCGGTGGCATGGCTCAGGCGCGCGTCATGCTCGGTATTCCTGAGCTTGACGCATGGGCAACCAGTGATGTGACAGCGCGGCGCAAAAAAATTCGCTGTCACAACGCCAGCGGCTGCATCGTCAAATGAGCAACAACCGGCGCGTGTCACGCGGCTTCTGATCCGCGGCGGCCTGCGCATCCCGGAATGCCCGCGCCATCCATCCTGAACGAGGAATCCATGCCTTCCAGTTACCCGTCTGTCTCCGGCCTCGGCCTTGTGCCCACGGTGATCGAACAATCCGGCCGGGGCGAACGTGCCTATGACATCTACTCCCGCCTGCTGCGCGAGCGCATCGTCTTTCTTGTCGGGCCCGTGAACGAGCAGTCAGCCAGTCTGATCGTCGCGCAATTGCTGTTTCTCGAATCGGAGAACCCCGACAAGGATATTTCTTTTTACATCAACTCGCCCGGCGGCTCCGTGTACGACGGCCTCGCGATTTACGACACCATGCAGTTCATCAAGCCGGAGGTCTCGACCTTGTGCACAGGTTTTGCCGCGAGCATGGGCACCTTTCTGCTCACCGCGGGTCAATGCGGCAAACGGTATGCGCTACCCAACGCGCGCATCATGATTCACCAGCCGTCGGGCGGCGGTCAGGGCACCGCGGCGGACATCGAAATCCAGGCCAAGGAGGTGCTGTATGTACGAGCGCGTCTCAATGCGATGATGGCCGAGCGCACCGGACGCAGCGTCGAAGAAATCGCGCGCGACACCGACCGCGACAACTTCATGTCGGCGCTCGAAGCGAGGGAATACGGATTGATCGATGACGTGCTGGAAGCTCGCGCGACATGGAACAACGCAGGCCGTCGCGACACCCTGTAACGGAACTGACATCGAGCCGCCCGCTGGACCACCGGTTGGACCGCAGGCTGCAAATTCCCACCTACCGATCGGTGCGAGTGCACCACAAAAGCTGCTCACCTTCGCTGGAATCGCTATCATGTCGCGATTCGTCGACTTCGACGACCGCTTCAATGGAGATACACATGGCGTCATCCAACGAAAACGTCAGCATGGCGCTGTTCTGCGACTTCGAGAATGTCGCGCTTGGCGTGCGCGACGCGAAGTACGACAAGTTCGACATCAAGCTGGTGCTCGAGCGCCTGCTGCTGAAGGGCAGCATCGTCGTCAAGAAAGCGTATTGCGACTGGGATCGTTACAAGAGCTTCAAAGGCGCGATGCACGAGGCCAATTTCGAGTTGATCGAAATTCCGCACGTGCGCCAATCGGGCAAGAATTCCGCCGACATCCGGCTCGTCGTCGATGCGCTCGATCTCTGTTATACGAAATCGCACGTCAATACGTTCGTCATCATCAGTGGTGATTCGGATTTCTCGCCGCTCGTGTCGAAGCTGCGCGAGAACGCCAAACAGGTGATCGGCGT
This sequence comes from Paraburkholderia sp. MM5384-R2, assembly GCF_014201025.1. Taxonomy (NCBI): domain Bacteria; kingdom Pseudomonadati; phylum Pseudomonadota; class Betaproteobacteria; order Burkholderiales; family Burkholderiaceae; genus Paraburkholderia; species Paraburkholderia sp. MM5384-R2. The sequence continues at coordinate 109,699 of NZ_JACHDI010000015.1, read as the reverse complement.
TGGTGTGCAACAGTCCACCTCGGATCTGCTGATTGCGAATTGCGACGAGTTCTTCTTTTACGACGATCTTGTACGCGAAAGCCAGCGCGCAGTCGCGAGGCCCGAATCGTCGCGTCAGCAGCAGAACACCCAGCAGGCAGCCAAACGTGCGCCTGATGAAGAGAAGGCTCCGCCCAAGGAAGATCTGGAGAAGCGCCGCAGCAAGGCCGTTGAAATTGCGGTGCAGACATTCGACGCGCTCGCTTCCGAACGTGGCGACAGCGGCAAGATCTGGGCGTCCGTGCTGAAGAACGCGATCAAACGGCGCAAACCGGATTTCAACGAGACGTATTACGGGTTTCGTGCTTTCGGCAATCTGCTGGAAGAAGCGCAGGCGCGCGGGCTGCTCGAATTCGGCCGCGATGAAAAGTCAGGCGCGTATGTCTATCGAAGCACAGCCGTGAACGTTGCGAGTGAAGCGGCAAGTGAAACCATCGGCGAAACCGCGGCGAAGTCTGCCGAAACGGGGTCGGCTGAAGCGGTATCGGCCGAACAGGCGGCCGAACATTCGTATGAAGCGCAGGCTGTGCAAGCTGCCGCGTCCGAGTCGGGCGGCAAGCACAAGTCGCGGCGCAAGGAGCGCAACAACCGCAAGCTGGGGCGGGGTCAGCAGGAGGCCGCGCACGGCAAGAGCGGTCACCACGAAACGGCTGATGAAGAGCATGCGGCTACCGCTCCGGCTCTCACCGAACACGCGGAACCCGCCGAAGAGGTCGAGCGGCAGGACTCGCGTGAACACGCGCCGCTCCCGCATGAGTTCGTCACTGAACCGATAACTGAAGAATCCAAAGCTCGCGCTGTAACAGCGAAAGCGGATACAACCGCTGAACAAGTCGTTTTCGGCCAAGGAACCGACCATTCCACCGACAGCGACCAACCCTCGCAGCGTCAAAGCGCCAAAAAGCGCGCATCGCGCAAAACGGCCGCGAAGAAAGTGAAGAAAAGCACGCCAGGCACGATCGAGGAAGTACCTGAGATCGCAGCGCCGGCCGCGCCCCCTGCTCCAGCAATCAACTCGGAAGAAGGGTCTGAGGCCGCCAGGAAGGCAGCAGCCCGTAAAACGGCGTCCCGGAGCCGTCGCCCGCGCAAAGCGGCATCAACCGACGGCGCGGAATAAGTAGCGGCCCGGATTCGACGATCGTCGCTAAAAGCTACCGCCCAACCGTCCTTCGGACCTGAAATGCAGTACCGGCCGACAATGCAAGACAAGCAGGCCGGCCGGCCTCAGCTATCACCGCTCAGTACGCCGGATAAGGCGCGTACATGACGGGCGGAGGCGGCGCGTAATAAGGACGGGGCGCGACGTACACCGGCTGCGTCGAATAGTAAGGCTGCGGCTGAACGATCGTCTCACCCTTCGAGGTCATGCACTGGGCGTAGGCGGTGTCGTAGCGCGCCTGCATGCCGGTCGCCGAATACTGGGCGCCATTCGCGCCGTTCGCGCCCCCGATCAGCAGACCGCTGCCGGCGCCGATCGCCGCGCCCGCGCCGGCGTTGCCCGCCGCGGCGCCGAACAGCGCACCGATCGCCGCGCCGCCGAGCGTGCCGAGCGCCGCGCTGTTCACGCTGTTCGTGGTGGCCGCCTGCGCAGCGCCGGACGGATTCGTCGATTGATTCGCGTAGTCGCGGCACGCGTAGTCGTTCTGCTGGAACTGGCTGAGCGGCTCGCCGCTACGCGGCATCGCGGCTATGCTCGGGCCGCTCGGTGGCGCCACTGCGCAACCGCTTAACGCGAGCGCGATGACGGCGGCGGGAATCGCCAGGCTGATCGTTTTATTGCTGGAAATCATGGCGGTGCACTTCGGAGGATTGGAATTCAAACGTTAGGCTAATCGCGAATTTCCGTGGTTACGGCTCAGTTACAGAAAGTTTTTTGCCCGGCTGGCTGGCCTCGACCTTGCTGCGAGTCGCTGCGGCGATTGGTACGTTATATCAAGTAATGCTTGTAGATGAGCTGGCAATCGATTGATACGACGCCGGCCGCGCCGAACGTCGTACTCCAGCAACCGGACGCGACGACCTTCCCGAGCGCCGCGCCCCGCCAAACCGCAGTTACCGACTGTGACAAACTTCTTTCAGAAGCGCGTAAGAAGGGCATCCCTCGCTGGTAAGCAATACAACCCTCCCCTTCCAATCGCCTCCAGAAAGAAAAAGCCCTCGCGATGGAGGGCTTTCGTCTCTGGCTAACATCTTCAATCGCGACCGCAAGGATCACGACATCGGACGGCGAGCTGCAACCGGCAATCTCAAGCGAAGTTTTTCGCTGCGAAGTCCCAGTTGACGATGTTCCAGTACGCCTCGACGAACTTCGGACGCGCATTGCGATAGTCGATGTAGTAAGCGTGCTCCCACACGTCGATCGTCAGCAGAGCCTTCGCGTCGGTGGTGAGCGGCGTGGCGGCGTTGCTCGTCGACACGAGGTCGAGCGAACCATCAGCCTTCTTCACGAGCCATGCCCAGCCCGAGCCGAACGTGCCGACCGCGGTCTTCGCAAACTCTTCCTTGAACTTGTCGAACGAACCCCACTTCGCGTTGATGGCGTCAGCCAGCGCGCCGGTCGGTGCGCCGCCACCTTGCGGCGACAGGCTGTTCCAGAAGAACGTGTGATTCCACACCTGAGCCGAATTGTTGAAGATACCGCCCGACGACTTCTTGACGATCTCTTCCAGCGACAGGTTCTCGAACTCGGTGCCCTTGATCAGATTGTTCAGGTTGGTCACATAGGTCTGGTGATGCTTGCCATAGTGAAACTCGAGCGTCTCTTCCGACATGTGCGGAGCGAGCGCGTTTTTCGCAAACGGCAGCGGCGGGAGCGTATGTTCCATGGTGCTTTCCTTCTCTGTATCTGTTGTGGGGAGTCTGCGGATGACGCTATCGAGCACTCGATTGTAGGCGAGTTGGAATAACCCCGCAAACCAACGGCCTTTATGTCCGGCATGTCGAACACGCCGTGCGCAAGGCCCTTGAGAAGGGCGCGCATGGCGCGTGCCCGGCTCGTCGGAAGACAGTAAACAGGCGTCACGCGCCCACCGGCGAAACGTCAGAAACCGTCGGTCAGACGCGCCTGCACGTCGGCGAGCGCGACATCGGCCGAGCCTTCGGCGAGATGCATCGTCAGACGACGTCCAGGTTTCAGCGACGACGGCGTGCGAATCGCCCGACCGCTTTGCGCATCGAGCACGGCCGCATAACCGCGCTCGAGCGTGCGCTGTGGACTCAGCACTTCGAGTCGCGCGCTGAGCATGTCGATGCGCGCAACCTGTCGTTCATGCCGGCGCGATAGCGCCGCATCCAGACGCTGCGCCAACACGTTGACGCACGTGCGCTCGGCCGCGAGATCCGGACGCCAGCGTTGCCAGCGCATCTGCAGCAACGAAAATCGCGCACGAGCGTCGCGCACCGGCCGGGCGCCCGCCGACGCGAGCCGAACGCGCAACTGCTGCAGATGCGTGCGCTGCCGAGCGAGCCGCTCGGCGGGCGACACGAGCCGGCGCGCCAGCCAGTCGAGCTGCTGCGCGCGCCGCTCCATCATGCGGCCGAACGCGCGCGCGAGCGTCGCGTGCCGATGATCAAGTTCGCGCAGCAGCATGACGCGCTGTGGACTGACGAGTTCGGCGGCACCGGTCGGCGTCGGTGCCCGTACGTCGGCGGCGAAATCGGCAATCGTGAAATCGGTCTCGTGACCGACGCCGCTCACCACGGGTATGACGCTTTCCGCAATCGCGCGCGCGAGCACTTCTTCGTTGAACGCCCACAGATCTTCGATCGAGCCGCCGCCGCGACACACGATCAGCACGTCGACCTCGCGGCGCGCGCCAGCCGCCTCGATCATCGCCGCGAGCTTCGCGCTAACGCCCGCGCCCTGCACCGGCGCCGGATAAACGATCACCGGAATATGCGGCGCGCGACGCGACAGCGTCGTCAGCACATCGCGCAATGCGGCCGCCTGCAACGACGTGACGATACCGATCGCGCGCGGATGCGTCGGCAGCGCGCGCTTGCGCTCGGCGGCGAACAGCCCCTCGGCCTCGAGTTGCGCCTTCAACCGCAGAAACGCTTCGTACAGACGCCCCTGGCCGGTGCGGCGCACCGCTTCGACATTAAGCTGCAGTTCGCCGCGCGGCTCGTACATCGTGACGAGGGCGCGCACTTCGATGCGATCGCCTTCGCGCGGCATGAATTCGGCGTACTGAGCTCGACCGCGGAACATCACGCAGCGCATCTGCGCCTGCGCGTCCTTGATCGAGAAGTACCAATGGCCGCTCGCGGCGCGCGTGAAGTTCGACACTTCACCCGCGACCCAAACGAGTGGAAACGAGCGTTCGAGCATCGTGCCGATCGCGCGATTGAGCGCGGAGACGGGAACGACGACCTCACCGCCTGGTGCGGCCGCAGAAGCAAAAGGATTTTCGGGGTTCATGCGAGGAATAAATAGCGCTGGCCGGACAGACGATAGACCGAGCGAAGAGCGGCGTCCAGCCGGAATCGCAGGATTGTTAAAAGTGTCCACATGGCGGGAACCGCCTGACGAATTCCGCCAGAACGCCCGCCAACGTCAATAAATTCCTGGCAGAGCCTTGATTTATATGGCGTTTGCATCTCGATAGCGAGCGAGTACTACGATCCAAAGCGCACGGAATGGCCCTTCGGGACGATCGGACGGCAGGTTCTCCACAAAGTTATCCACAGACTGTGAGCAACCGCACATAGCGTGGAGCGGCGTGCGTTGGACCTTACGCGACTTGCCGGGCGGGACGCCCGCGCGCTACAGTGCCGGGTTCGACGGTATGTCGATCGCGCAGCGCGGCGGAGAGCTTGCCGGCCCGAGGCCACTGGCCGCGGGCCCTCTCGCCGCGCCGCTCGCACCTCATTTTTCGACCCGTATTCGCATTCGATTGTCCGGAGAACCGCGTTGATGTTGACCCCGCGTAGTGCGCACGGCGCGCAGTCCGTGCTCGCAACCCGCCCATGAGCGAACTCAGCGACCGTCTCGGAGCGCGCCTCGCGCGCGAATGGCAGCAACGTGGACCGCTCGCCTGGGCGCTGACGCCGCTCGCCTGCGTGTTCGGCGCAGTCGCGGCCGCGCGCCGCGCCGCGTTTTCGCTTAGCTGGCTCAAATCGGTGCGCGTCGGCGTGCCGGTGGTGGTGGTCGGCAACGTGACGGTCGGGGGCTCCGGCAAGACGCCGACCGTCATCGCGCTCGTCGAGGCGTTGCGCGCTGCGGGCTTAACGCCCGGCATCGTCTCGCGCGGCTACGGCGCGCGCGTGAGCACCCCGACCCGGGTCACGCCCGGTTCGTCGGCACGGGTCGGCGGAGACGAGCCGTTGCTGATCGCGCGCCGCACCGGCGCACCCGTGTGGGTCTGTCCGGACCGCGTCGCCGCCGCGCAGGCGTTGTGCGCCGCGCATCGCGACGTCGACGTGATCGTCAGCGACGATGGCTTGCAGCACTATCGCCTCGCGCGCGATGTCGAACTCGTCGTGTTCGATCACCGGCTCGGCGGCAACGGTTTCCTGCTACCGGCCGGGCCGCTGCGCGAGCCGCTGTCGCGCCGCCGCGACGCGACGCTGATCAACGATCCGTATGCGCGCACGCTGCCCGCGTGGCCGAACACGTTCGCACTGCAGCTCGCCCCTGCCGACGCGTGGCATCTCGACAATCCCGCACTGCGCCGCCCGCTTGCGCAATTCGCCGGTCAACGCGTGCTGGCCGCGGCCGGCATCGGCGCGCCGGAACGCTTTTTCGCGACAGTGCGCGCGGCCGGCCTCGCGCCCACGACGCGCGCGCTGCCCGACCACTACGCGTTCGAGCGCAATCCGTTCACCGACGCCGACGCCGACGCGATCCTGATTACGGAAAAGGATGCGGTAAAATTGGGGGCCTGGCACGACGCGCGCATCTGGGTAGTCCCGGTCGAAGCCGCGCTTGATCACCGCCTCACTGCATTAGTTGTGGAGAAAGTCCGTGGACGCTCGCCTGCTTGAAATCCTCGTCTGCCCGATCTGCAAGGGCCCGCTCAGCTACGACCGCGCCGCGCAGGAACTGATCTGCAACGCGGACAAGCTCGCCTATCCGATCCGCGACGGCATTCCCGTGATGCTCGTCGACGAAGCGAGGCAGACCGTCGAAGGCACGCCGGTCGATCTGAATCCAGGCTCGGTCGCCTGACCCGCCGCGTCGCGGCGCCGAGGCGCCGCGACGTCTCGCTCGCGCGCGGGTCAAGGCAGGCTTCATCGATGCCACCGCCCCCTCCCCGCATGCGCTCCAATATCGATCCGCAGCCGTTTTCGCCGCTCCGGCTCATGTCCGACCCTGCGTGAGCGTCGCGCGCGCAGCCTCTTCCTCCGGCCTGATCGCCGCCCGTTCCTGATCCGATGATCCACACCACCCCTCATCCGTTTATTGCCGTCGTGCCGGCCCGCCTCGCGTCGACGCGCCTGCCCAACAAGCCGCTCGCGGACATCGGCGGCAAACCGATGGTCGTGCGCGTCGCGCAGCGCGCGCGCGAATCGGGCGCGCAGCAGGTGCTGGTCGCGTCGGACGCGCAGGAAGTGCTCGACGCGGCGCGAGACCACGGCTTCGACGCGGTACTCACGCGCGCCGACCATCCGTCGGGCACCGACCGTCTCGCGGAAGTGGCGACGCGTTTCGGCTGGAGCGACGACACGATCGTCGTCAACGTGCAGGGCGACGAGCCGCTGATCGACCCGGCGCTCGTGCGCGGCGTCGCCGCGCATCTGGCAACGACGAGCGACTGCGCGATCGCGACGGCCGCGCATCCGATCACCGATCCCGCCGAAATTTTCAATCCGAACGTCGTCAAGGTCGTGCCCGATGCGCGCGGCGTCGCGCTGTATTTCTCGCGCGCGCCGATCCCGTGGGCGCGCGACGCATGGCAACCGCACTGGCCCAACGTCGCGTCGATGCCGACGCCGGCCGCGCCCGCCGTCGTATACCGGCACATCGGCCTGTACGCGTATCGCGCGAAATTTCTGCGCACGTACCCGAGCCTCGCGATCTCGCCGATCGAGCAGGTCGAAGCACTCGAACAACTGCGTGCAATGTGGCATGGCGAGCGCATCGCGGTCCTCGTCACGCAAGACGTACCGTTGCCGGGGGTCGATACCCCCGCCGACCTCGCGCGCGTACGGGCCTTATTCGGGTCTTGAGCGCGGGAAGCCGTGGCATAATCGAACGGTTATGCGCGCCTCCCAGCGCAGGCGACACTCGGGTTATCCCGGTCGCGCCGTGCGGATCTTGCAGCGCCGTCGTATTCGACGTGCAGCGCGAGGTAGCCAACGGTAGCCGATGCGGAACCTGCGAGAATCGCCGGGAAGCATCCCGCGTCAACAAAGAATTCACATAGATCTGGAGATATCCATGCGTTTGATCCTGTTGGGTGCACCGGGTGCCGGCAAAGGCACTCAGGCCAACTTCATCAAGGAAAAGTTCGGCATCCCGCAAATTTCGACCGGCGACATGCTGCGCGCGGCCGTCAAGGCTGGCACGCCGCTCGGCGTCGAAGCAAAGCGCTTCATGGACGCCGGCGAACTCGTCACGGATGAGCTGATCATCAACCTCGTGAAGGAACGTCTGCAGCAGCCGGACTGCGCGAACGGCTATCTGTTCGACGGCTTCCCGCGCACGATTCCGCAAGCCGAAGCAATGAAGCAGGCCGGTGTCGCGATCGACTACGTGCTCGAAATCGACGTGCCGTTCGACGAGATCATCGTGCGCATGAGCGGCCGTCGCTCGCACCCCGCGTCGGGCCGCACCTATCACGTGACGTTCAATCCGCCGAAGGTCGAGGGCATCGACGACGTGACCGGCGAGCCGCTGATCCAGCGCGACGACGACAAGGAAGAAACGGTCAAGAAGCGTCTGGAAGTGTACGAATCGCAAACCAAGCCGCTGATCGAGTACTACAACGGCTGGGCGAAGAACGGCGATACGTCGAGCTCGGTGAAGGCGCCCCAATATCGCCGCATTTCGGGCCTCGGCAGCGTCGATGAAATTCGCGCCCGCGCGTTCGACGCGCTGAAGTAAGCCGGCTTGGTCCAAACATTAGCGCTGTTTTCGTTTGACCAAAACCCGCCCACATTGGGCGGGTTTTTTATTTGGCTCGGTGCGCAAACCAAAAGCGGCAAGCGGCGGGGAACGCCCAGCGGAACCAGTTAGTTTTCCATAGCGCCCGCATGCCGCCGCCCGCTTCGCTTTCCGCAGCGCAGCACAGCCGCTACAATCGATCGTCGAAAAAAGCTTCGCTCGAGACCGCACTGAACAACCGTAGCAAAGGAGAAGACATGGAGATTCGTGACAACATGTTCCTGATCACCGGCGGCGCATCAGGACTCGGCGCTGCCACCGCGCGCCTGCTCGTCGAGAACGGCGGCAAAGTCGTCCTTGCCGACCTGAATCTGGACGCGGGCGAGGCGCTTGCAAAGGAACTCGGCGGCGCTTTCGTCAAATGCGACGTGAGCCGGGAAGAGGACGCGCAACAGGCCGTCGAAGCCGCGACGAAGCTCGGTACGCTGCGCGGTCTCGTCAACTGCGCGGGCGTCGCGCCGGCCGCGAAGACCGTCGGCAAGGATGGCCCCCATTCGCTCGATCTGTTCACGCGCACGATCTCGATCAATCTGATCGGCACGTTCAACATGATCCGGCTCGCCGCGGTGCAAATGTCGAAGAACGAGCCGAACGCCAACGGCGAGCGCGGCGTGATCATCAACACCGCATCGGTCGCCGCGTTCGACGGCCAGATCGGCCAGGCGGCCTACTCCGCGTCGAAGGCCGGCGTGGTCGGTATGACGCTGCCGATCGCGCGAGACCTGTCGCGCAACGCGATCCGCGTGATGACGATCGCCCCCGGCCTCTTCGAAACGCCGATGCTGCTCGGCATGCCGCAGGAAGTGCAGGACGCGCTCGGTGCGATGGTGCCGTTCCCGCCGCGCCTCGGCAAACCGGCCGAATACGCGATGCTCGCCAAGCAGATCTTCGACAATCCGATGCTGAACGGCGAGGTGATCCGGCTGGACGGCGCGATCCGCATGCAGCCGAAGTGAGGATCGCTTAGCGATCGCTCCGGTCGCCGATGCTTGGCCAAGGCCTGCATACGGCGATAAAAAAACGCCTGTGCATGTGCGACATGTGCAGGCGTTTGTGTTTTATGCAGCGTGAAAATGCGCGTCGCTATTCGCCGCCATCATGCCGCGTGCGCTGCCGCAATTCATGCAACTGCGACTCGACCACGGTGGCATCTTCCGCATCGGGGCGATCGCCGAGATAGCTTTCGAGGTCCTCGAGCGCGGGCCGCAGATAATCGAGCCGCGCATACGCGAAACCGCGATCCCGCACTTCCTCGATATTGTCCGGCAGCAGAATGACGAGCCGTTGCTGCACCGCGAGCAGACGTTGCCAACGCTCGGTCTGCAGATAGATCGCCTTCAGGTTGCGCAACGTCCGCGCGACGATCTCGCGATGCGTGGCCGGTTGCAGCAGCATGCGTAGCGCGCGCCCGACCGAATCGCCAGCCGACGCGACGTACGGCTCGAGCATCTCGACCATCTGCGCTTCGGACAGCGAATGACCGGTGGTCGGATCGAGCATCACGTCGCCGTCGGGCATCGTCACGCGCAGCAGGAAGTGGCCTGGAAACGACACTCCACGCACCGGAACGCCGAATTGCTCGGCCATCTCCAGATAGAGCACCGCGAGCGAAATCGGAATGCCGCGGCGACGTTTGAGTACGACGTTCAGATGGCTGTTGTCGGGGTCGTAGTAATCGTTCAGGTTGCTCGCGAAACCGAGTTCGCGGAAAAAGAAACGATTGAGGATGCCAACCTTCTGACGGATGTCGGCATCGTCGGGCATGCGGCGCCGCAGCCGCAGCACCAGCTCGTCGATCTCGGCGAGCACCGACTGCAGATCGAGGTCGGGATAGGCATCCTGCGCGATCGAGAGCGCCGTCTCGGTCAGCGGCAGGCTCTCGTCTTCGGCGACGAGCGTACTGAAATAATCGAGAACCCGCGACATGGTGATCACTTCACTCGCCTTCTGAAATACGCGTACTTGAAGCCCATCAGCCAAAGCATACCGAAATACAGCGCGGCGAACAGCACGAGACACGCACCGAGCAACACCATGCGGCTGACCGGCTGGGTATGCATGCCGATCCAGTCGAAGCTGATCGCGAGCCAGCGCATCACGCCGGCGAGCACGAGGCACGCCCCGAGCAACTGCACGAAAAACTTGAGCCAGCCGCTCGACGGCATATAAATGCCACGTTTGCGCAGACCAATGAATAGCAGCAACGCATTGACGCAAGCGCCGAGCCCGACGCTCAGCGTGAGACCCGCATGCGCGAACACCGGCACGAACACGTAGTTGCTCAACTGCGTGACGACCAGCACGCCGATGCCGATCTTCACTGGCGTCTTGATGTCCTGCTTCGCGTAAAAGCCCGGCGCGAGGATCTTGATCAGGATCAGGCCGATCAGGCCGACTCCGTAGGCGGCGAGCGCGCGGCTCACCATCACGACCGCATTGCCGTCGAACTTGCCGTAGTTGAACAGCACCGCTGTCAGCGGCTGGGCGAAAAAGAACAGCGCGATCGCGCTCGGCGCGGCGAGCAGGAACGTGACGCGCAGTCCCCAGTCGAGCAGCGACGAATACTCATGCGAGTCGGCATCGACGTGCGCCTTCGACAGGCTCGGCAGCAGGATCGTGCCCAGCGCGACGCCGAGCAGCGCGGTCGGAAACTCCATCAGCCGGTCGGCGTAGTTGATCCACGACACCGCGCCGGGGCCGATGTGCGACGCGATGTTGGTGTTGATGATCAGGCTGATCTGCGCGACCGACACCGCGAACATCGCCGGCACCATCTTCGCGAGCACCCGCTTTACGCCGCGATGCGCGAGCGCGCGCAGCGGGTTCAGGCCGATGAGCGGCACCATGTCGATCTTCTTGAGGCCCGGCAGCTGCACGACGAATTGCAGCACGCCGCCGACGATCACTGCCCAGGCGAGCGCATAGACCGGCGTTTGCAGGCGCGGCGCGAGGAATACGGCGGAGACGATGAACGCGACGTTCAGCAGCACGGGCGCGAACGCGGGCAACGAAAAGTTCTTGTACGTATTCAGCACGCCCGACGCCAGCGACGTCAGCGAGATGAAAATGATGTATGGGAACATGATGCGCGTCATCGCGACCGCAAGCTGGTACGCGTGGCCCTCGTGCGCGAGGCCCGACGCGACGACGAACACGACGCCCGACGCGCCGACCACGCCGATCACTGACAGCACGGCGAGCGCCCACGCGAGCACGGTCGAGGTCGCGTCGACGAGCGCCTTGGTGGCGTCGTGGCCTTGCTGGTTCTTGAACTCCGCGAGGATCGGCACGAAGGCCTGCGAGAACGCGCCTTCGGCGGAAATGCGACGCAGCAGGTTCGGAATGCGAAAGGCGACGTAGAAAGCGTCAGTGTATTGACTGGCGCCGAACGCACGGGCGATCAACGTTTCACGGGCCAGTCCGGTCACGCGCGACAGCAGCGTGAAGCCGCTGACCGTCAGCAGGGCTCGTAATAGATTCATGGGGCGCTTATTATACGGGTCCCGCCAATGCGGGCGACGAGCCAGAACGCGATTCGGACCGATTTGCCACGCGGACGTTCGCCGCGATCGGCTGGAAAGCGCGATTTTTTGTGTTTTCTGCGGTCTTCCCGGCAGCGCCCCCGCCTTCCATCGGCGCCCTCGCAGGAGGGCCAGCAGATACGCGCCGACATGACGCCGCTCCGGTCATTGTGGCGCCGGCGCGTGTTTTCCGTTGTAACGTGCCTGATTTTGTTGCTATAATCGTCGGTTTCGAAGCTTGCTCAGTTTTCGAATGGTCTTCGGACGCGGTTCTCAGGTTGGCGCAGCGCCGCCTGTCAATACATCCGGATGCCTTGAAACACGAGCCCGCCTTCGCGTAGTTCGATCGATTTTTTCGACACTTTTGCGCCCTTGGGCAATCGCTTCCAAGGGTTCGGATCGAGAAGCAGCACCTCGCCTCATCATTGAAGGCCGGGTACTGGAAACAGGAACAGGATAAGGAACCGTCATGGCTAACTCCGCACAAGCACGCAAGCGCGCCCGCCAGGCCGCGAAGGCAAACTCGCACAACTCGGCACTGCGCTCGAAGTTCCGCACGGCTATCAAGGCTGTCCGCAAGGCAATCGACGCAGGCGATCACGCTAAGGCCGCCGAAATCTTCAAGGCATCGTCGAAGACCATCGACATCATCGCCGACAAGAACATCGTTCACAAGAACAAGGCAGCTCGCAACAAGAGCCGCCTCGCTGCAGCCGTCAAGGGTCTGCAAGCGCCCGCAGCGCAGTAATTCCGGCGGCCCGCTTCGGCGGGCTACCTCCTGTTTCCGCTGCACAAGAAGCCCGCTTTGGCGGGCTTTTTTTGTTTTGGTTGAATTGCCAGCCACAAAAAAACCCGCTGCTTGCGGGTTTTTGTTTTTTTGCTTTTGCCGATCCGGTCGGCTTACATCAGATGACGTGCCGTTTGGCTTGCGACGCAGGCGCATGCTCGAGTTCCAGTTCACACGCCTCGGTGACCAGCAGGTCGTTGTCTTTCGCGAAGTTCATAACGAAATCGAAGGCCATTGGTTCGATGTCGCGCAGCCGCGAATCGAGAATCACGCATTTGAGGTCGCCGATCATGGTCGGCCGCACGTACAGCGAGTACTGCATATAGGCGTTCGGCCCCTTCCTCACGCCGGGCCCGAACGAAGACATGACGCCCGCGAGCCGCTCCGACCAGTCGCTCGGCCGAAATCTTTTTCCGGTCGACGTAATGCCCTGAATGAAATATTCGATTGGAGCTGCTTCGGCCATGTAGAAATACCTGTGTGACTGCCCAGCGGAATGACGACCAACCGGCGACGCCAGTTGTACGCCCGACCTCACCGCAAGCGCTTGCAGCCACCTGCGACGTGCGTGGGATCTGGCGCTAACGCAACAATGACTAACCGCACCACGAGAACCGCTGCGGCGAACCGGCTGAACCGCTCTGGCGTCTGTCATGACGGCCATGCCTTGACAGGCTTTCCGCGCCGCGCGAGCCGCGTTTCTTCATGCGAAACGCCGGCCTGCTGGGCTTTGGGATAACCCGCAGATTATAGCGCAGCGGGCCCTTTTCCGCAGCGCACACAAGCGCCTTCCGATGGACCCCGCGAAGCCCGATACGACGCTTTCGAATCGCTTGCGGCGCCTTCCCGCCGACTCGTCAAACGAGGCGAAATCCTTTATGCTGCATGGAGTTACCACCATACCGACGGCGGCGCAGTCCGGCAACCCTGCCGGGTGAGACCGCCGTATTTGTTTCATGACCGCCAAGAAAATTCGCCACTACCTGCAGTTCAAGGACTTCTCGCTGGAAGACTACGAGTACGTGCTGGAGCGCGCGCGCATCCTGAAACGCAAATTCAAGAACTACGAGACCTATCACCCGCTGCATGACCGCACGCTGGCGATGATCTTCGAAAAGAATTCGACACGCACGCGCCTGTCGTTCGAAGCCGGCATCTTCCAGCTGGGCGGCCACGCCGTGTTCATGAGCACGCGCGACACGCAGCTCGGCCGCGGCGAGCCGATCGAAGACGCCGCGCAGGTCATCTCGCGCATGGTCGACATCATCATGATCCGCACGTTCGGCCAGGACATCATCCAGCGCTTCGCCGAGAATTCGCGCGTGCCGGTGATCAACGGGCTCACGAACGAATACCACCCGTGTCAGGTGCTCGCAGACATCTTCACGTACTTCGAGCATCGCGGTCCAATTCGCGACAAGACGGTCGCGTGGGTCGGCGACGCGAATAACATGCTGTACACGTGGATCGAAGCCGCGCAGATTCTCGGGTTCAGGCTGCGCCTGTCCACGCCGCCCGGCTATAAGCTCGACCGCGCGCTCGTCGCGGCGGAAAGCGCGTCGTTCTACGAGGAATTCGACGACCCGAACGAAGCCTGCACGGGCGCCGATCTCGTCACCACCGACGTGTGGACCAGCATGGGCTTCGAGGCCGAGAACGAAGCGCGCAAGAAGGCCTTCGCAGACTGGTGCGTCGACGCCGACATGATGGCGCGCGCGAATCCCGACGCGCTCTTCATGCACTGCCTGCCCGCGCATCGCGGCGAAGAAGTCAGCGCGGAAGTGATCGACGGACCGCAAAGCGTCGTGTGGGATGAGGCGGAAAACCGTCTGCACGTGCAGAAGGCGTTGATGGAATACCTGCTGCTCGGCAAGCTCAATCACTGAGCGAGCCGCCGGTCCATACACGCGCCGGAACCGCGGGCACAAAAAAGGCGCCGGGGGGAAACTCCCGGCGCCTTTTGCATTCGTCGGCGGCGACGCTCCGCGGGCAACTCAGCGCGAAAAGAGAGAACTGCCGCTCACAGGCAAACTGGCTCCGCCTCCAGTTCCACGCCAAATCGCTCGAAGACGTCGTGCTGGATCGCCCGTGCCAGCGCCAACACTTCCGTGCCGCTCGCGCCACCGCGATTCACCAGCACCAGCGCCTGCCGCTCATGCACGGCCGCCGCGCCCATCACGCGGCCCTTCCAGCCGCATCGGTCGATCAGCCAGCCGGCCGCGAGCTTCACCCGCCCATCCGCTTGCACATACGACACGACTTCCAGCTCGCGACGCTTCAGCGCCTCGAACTGGGCGGCATCGATTACCGGATTCTTGAAGAAGCTCCCCGCGTTGCCCAGTTCGAGCGGATCGGGCAGCTTCGCACGCCGCACGGCGACGACCGCATCGAAAATGGCTTGCGCGGTCGGCTGCGTGGCCGCACCCTCGGCTTGGCCAGCGCTCGCCGCATGACCGCGCGCCGCCAGCTCGCGCGCGAGATCCGCGTAGCCCGCGCGCGGCTGCCACGCCTTCGGCAAACGGAACGTCACCGACGCAATCACGAAGCGCTCGCGCCCTTCCCGCTTGAAAAAGCTGTCGCGATAGCCGAACCGGCACGCATCGCCGTCGAGTTCGACGGCCTCGCCGGTCACGAGCTCGATCGCCCGCAGCGACGCGAAGCGTTCGCACATTTCGAGCCCGTACGCGCCGATGTTCTGGATTGGCGCCGCGCCGACCGTGCCAGGTATCAGCGCGAGATTCTCGAGGCCGGGCATGCCCTGCGCCAACGTCCACGCGACGAACTCGTGCCACGGCTCGCCGCCAGCCGCCTCGACATACCACGCATCCTGATCCTCGCGCACCACGCGGCGCCCGCGCAGCGCCACCAGCAGCACGAGCCCGGCGAAGTCGCCGGTCAGCATGACGTTGCTGCCACCGCCCAGCACGAGGCGCGGCAGGCCCTCGACGCGCGGATCGCGCATCGCGGCGAGCAACTGCTCCTCACGCTCGATCAGGCACGCGAACTGCGCGCGCACGTCGAAGCCGAACGTGTTGTGGGCCTTCAGCGGATAGCCGGCCATGAGGGACGCGACGGCGGGAGCGGCAAGAGCGGATTGGGACATCGGAATGGCAACAAAGCAACAGGGCAACGACGGGAAGCGACAGGAAACGACAAAAACCACCAACGACGCGCCTGACGACACGAGCGGCGCCGCCCGACGCGGGATCGCCCGCCGTCGCGACGCCGCGCGGCGGCCTTGGGCAAAAGAGAGCGGCGTCGGTAAAATGACGTCCGGTCCGTGATTATAGCGAGTGCCTCACGCTCAGCCGACCGGCTGTGCCGCGCACTGCCGCACTATTGGGAGAAAGCAATGCCATCGTTTGACGTCGTCTGCGAAGCGAACATGATCGAAGTCAAGAACGCGATCGAGCAGTCCAACAAGGAAATTTCGACGCGTTTCGACTTCAAGGGGTCCGACGCGCGCGTCGAACACAAGGAAAACGAAATTACCGCGTACGCCGACGACGACTTCAAGCTCGGCCAGGTGAAGGACGTGCTGCTGTCGAAAATGGCCAAGCGCAACGTCGACGTGCGCTTCCTCGACTACGGCAAGATCGAGAAGATCGGCGGCGACAAGGTCAAGCAGGTCATCAAGATCAAGAAGGGCGTCTCGGGCGATCTGTCGAAGAAAATCGTGCGTCTGGTGAAGGACAGCAAGATCAAGGTGCAGGCGAGCATTCAGGGCGACGCGGTGCGCATCACCGGTGCGAAGCGCGATGATCTGCAAAGCGTGATCGCGATGCTGCGCAAGGACGTGACCGACACGCCGCTCGACTTCAACAACTTCCGCGACTAAGCGGCACGGCGCGCCTGGCTTGCAACGAGCCTCCCGCGGACCCGGAAGCGCTTCGCATCGGGCCATCTGGCCGGGCGAAGCGCTCAACCCACTTCAAAGATCGTTGCCCGCAGCCGGACCGGCTGCCTTCTTTTTGTCGCCGATACGGCTCTCCTGCCCCCGCATCAGCTTCGCAATATTGCCGCGATGCCGCCACACGAGCAGCAGGCTCATCACCAGAACCGCGAGCGCGACGATGCGCGGCCCGAACAGAAACACGTAGAACAGCGGCGCGAACAGCGCCGAGCACAGCGCCGCGAGCGACGAGTAGCGCGTAAAGAACGCGACGATCAGCCAGGTTAGCAAGGTCGCGACGCCGAGCGTCGGGTTGATCGCGAGCAGCACGCCCGCGGCGGTCGCGACGCCTTTGCCGCCCTTGAAGCGGAAGAAAATCGGATACAGGTGACCGAGAAACACCGCAAGCGACGCAATCGCGATCGCGCGCTCATCGAGCCCGTAACGCGCGCCGAAATGCACGACCAGCCATACGGGCAGCCAGCCCTTGAAGGCGTCGCCGATCAGCGTCAGAATCGCGGCCTTCTTGCTGCCGCTGCGCAGCACGTTGGTGGCGCCCGGGTTGCCCGAGCCGTACGAGCGCGGGTCGTCGAGACCCATCGCGGCGCTCACGATCACGGCAAACGACAACGAACCGATCAGATAGGCAACGACAGCAACGATCAGGTTTTGCATCTGGGACTCTTATAAGGATCGCGGTCTGACATTCGATACCCCAACCGCAACAGGGCATGCCCGTCGAATCAGGGCGGCGGACATTTTACCGAACGCGTCCGCGCGAAAAACATTCAGGCAAACGTCAACCCGCTCATCGGCGTCAGTCCACGCTCGCGCATTGCACCGGCTTTGCCGCGAGCAGATCGGTGAGCACCTTCGGCTCGATGCTGACGAGAAAGCCGCGCCGCCCGCCGTTCAACCAGATTTTGTCCATCTCGAGAATGGTCGACTCGACATACACCGGCATCTGCTTGCGCGTGCCGAACGGCGACGTGCCGCCGATCAGATAACCCGAATGCCGGTTCGCGACCTCGGGCTTGCACGGCTCGACGCGCTTCGCGCCGATCTGCCGCGCGAGGTTCTTGGTGCTGACGGTGCGATCGCCGTGCATCAGCACGATCAACGGCTTCGCGTGCTCGTCTTCCATCACCAGCGTCTTCACGACGTGATGCTCGTCGACGCCGAGCTGGCACGACGATTCCGCGGTGCCGCCATGCTCGACGTAGTCGTAAGGATGCTCGCCGAACGCGACGCCGTGACGGCGCAGCAGCTGCGTGGCGGGTGTTTCCGACACATGTCTGGATTTGCTCATCGGCGCATTGTAATGGCGAGTTTGCACAACGGCTATTTGCCGGATGGCTAATTGTGCGGGTTCGACACTTGTGGCACGATCGTTCGAAAATATGCCGGCGTGGTGCGAGATACTGCGCGCAGGGCCACGAATTGGTAAAGAGGAGACAGTGTTGAAGCAGGCTTCATCCATCCGTTCCACGATCGATATCCCCGCGCTGCTCGCCGCCCTGCCCGCGCGCATCGGCGACATTCCGGCGCTCGCCGCCGCACGCGATCCGCGGCATGTCGCGCTGATCGAAGATGCGCGCCGCCTGACCAACGCGCAACTGCGCGAGGCCGTCGATGCGGCCGCCGCGCTGCTGCGCGACTGGGGCGTGCGCGGCGGCGATCGCGTGATGATCGTCGCGGAGAACAGCATCGCGCAAATCGTGCTGCTGTTCGCGACCGCGAAGCTCGATGCGTGGGCGCTCGTGTCGAACGCCCGACTGTCGGCCGCCGAACTCGATTCGATCCGCGCGCATGCGCAACCGCGCGTCGTCGCGTATGCGCTCGAAAGCTCGCCCGACGCACGCCAGCATGCTGAGCGGCATCGAGCGACGCACGCACCCACGATGTCGGCGGACATCGGCGCATGGTCGTATGTGGTGGACAGCAGCGTGCAAGCCGAAGCCGTCGAAGCCGCCAGCGACCGCCAATGCGCGGCGCTGATCTACACGACCGGCACCACCGGCACGCCGAAAGGCGTGATGCTGTCGCATCGCAATCTGCTGTACATCGCGGCCGTGTCGAGCCGGCTGCGCCAGGTCGGGCCCGACGACGTCGTCTATGCGGTGCTGCCGATCTCGCATGTGTACGGCTTCGCGTCGGTGTGTCTCGGCAGCCTGCATGCGGGCGCGACGTTGCGGCTCGCGCCGCGCTTCGTGCCGGAAGCGGTGCGCCTCGCCCTCGCCGCCGAGCACGTGTCGATCTTCCAGGGCGTGCCGGCGATGCACGCGAAGCTGCTCGAACATCTGCACACGCACGGCCACGCATGGTCCGCGCCGCGACTGCGCTTCGCGTACTCGGGCGGCTCGCCGCTCGACGCCGCGCTGAAGGCGCAGGTCGAAGCCCTGTACGGTCTGCCGCTGCACAACGGCTACGGCATGACCGAAAGCAGCCCGACCGTGTCGCAGACGATGGTCGACGCACCGCGCGCCGATTGCTCGGTCGGCGAGGTCATTCCGGGCGTCGAAGTGAAGTTCGTCGGGCTCGACGGCGTCGAAGCCGCGCCGGGCGAGATCGGCGAGCTATGGGTGCGCGGGCCGAACGTGATGCTCGGCTATTACCGCAACCCCGAGCAGACCCGCGCGAGCGTCACCGAGGATGGCTGGCTGAAAACCGGCGACCTCGCGCGGCAGGCCGCGGACGGCGCGTTGCATATCGTCGGGCGCAGCAAGGAGCTGATCATCCGCTCGGGCTTCAACGTGTATCCGGCCGAGGTCGAGCACGTGCTGAACGCGCATCCGCAGGTCGTGCAGTCGGCGGTGATCGGACGCGCGGTCGAGGGCAACGAGGAGGTGATCGCGTTCGTCGAACTGGTTTCCGGCGCGACGGTCACGCCCGCGGAGTTGATCGCGTGGTGCGGCGAGCGGCTCGCGCCGTATAAGCGGCCAGCCGAGCTGAAGGTGCTCGCGGCGCTGCCGGCCGCATCGACCGGCAAGATTCTCAAGCACCGGTTACGCGAGTTCGTGTGAAGCGCGCGGGCACCCACGCGCTTCACGTCATGCTCACCCGCGCGGATGATGCTGCGCATGCAGCGATTTCAGCCGCTCTCGCGCGACGTGCGTGTAGATCTGCGTCGTCGAAATATCGGTGTGACCGAGCAGCAATTGCACGACGCGCAGATCCGCGCCGTGATTGAGCAGATGGGTCGCGAACGCGTGCCGCAGCGTGTGCGGCGACAACGGCGCATGGACGCCCGCGGCCTGCGCGTGTCGCTTGATGATGTTCCAGAACTGCTGGCGCGTCATGCCTTCCGCGCGTGTCGTCACGAATAGCGCATCGGCCGCGCGCGGGCCGAGGAGCGCCGGGCGCGCCTCGCGCAGATAGCGCTCGATCCACGCGTGCGCCTCTTCGCCGAACGGAACCAGCCGCTCCTTCGAGCCCTTGCCAGTGACGCGCACGACGCCTTCGTTGAGTCCCACCTCGACGGTTTTCAGTGTGACCAGTTCGGTCACGCGCAAGCCGCTCGCGTACATCAACTCGAGCATCGTGCGATCGCGCAAGCCGAGCGGCGTGTCGATGTCGGGTGCGCCGAGCAACGCTTCGACCTGGACCTCGCTCAACGTCGAAGGAAATCGCGGCGGCTGCTTCGCCGAGCGGATGCGCAAGGTCGGATCGGCGGCCGCGCGATGCTCGCGCACCGCCCATGCGTAATAGCGGCGAAACACCGACAGCCGGCGGTTCGCCGAAGTCGCCTTGTCCTTTTGCCGCGCCGCGCTGTAGGCGCTCAGGTCAGCTTCGCTCGCGGTGTCGAGCGAAGCATTGCGCGCGTGCGCGAGCCATTCGCAGAAGAGCCGCAAGTCGCGGCGATACGCGTCGAGCGTGTTGCGCGACAGGCCATGTTCTAGCCACAGCGCGTCGCAGAAGGCGTCGATCGATGCGGAGCTGGTCAGCAGCAGCGGTGACGCGGCGGCTGTGTCTTCGACGTGTACAGCGGTATTGGTGGTGGTGCTCGTGCTCATACGTACGGCACACCTTCATGCGCGAGCAACCAGCGCTTCACGTTGCGGAAGAAGCCGTCGCCGCCATCGTGCGCGAAGCCGCCGATGCCGCTCGAACTCACCACGCGGTGACACGGAATCACGATCGGAAAGAAATTGGCGCCGCACGCCTGGCCGACCGCGCGCGGCACGCTGCCGAGCTGCTTGGCGAGTTGTCCGTAAGTCAGCACGACGCCGGGCGGGATGTCGCTGATCGCCTGCCACACGCGCCGCTGGAACGCGGTGCCGCACTCGGCGAGCGGCAGCTCGAATCTCGCTGACGCGTGCTCGAGATAACGCTCGATCTGTTCGGCCACCTCGCGTGCGAGCTGCGTGTCGGGCGCGACGTTGGGCGTCGAGTCGGGCAGATAGACGATCTCGCGCACGGCTTCGCCTTCGAGCCGGATGCCGATCTTGCCGAACGGCGCATCGATCACTGCGTTGAACATGATTGCCTGCTCCTCTAGGGTCTGTTTACATATGGAACGCACGTGCGAATGCCCGCTATCGGCCGCAGGGCAAGGAGTAAGGAGCGCTGCGTGGCCGCGCCACGTGAGCGACGCACGACGCCGCCATGCGGCCGATAGCGGGCATTCCCCTGGAATGAAATTCAGAACTGGGGTTGCCGCGAGAAGGGCCGCTCGCTGCGTCATGCTCCTTGCGAATACGTCGAGTATTCGCGGCGTCGCAATCCTTGCGAGCGGCCCTTCTCGCGGCAACGCACGTGCGTTCCATATGTAAACAGACCCTAGCGTGCCAGATTGCCGGCACCGAATTGCCACGACTTTACGCCGCTTCGAGCGCCCACTCCACATGCTCGCGCACGACCGCCGACTGATCGTCGGCTCGCTGCCTCAAAGCCAGCACGATCGCGCCACGGGCATCGAGGTCGAGACTTCCTGGCGCGGCGCGCAACGCGTTACCCATGCCGACCGCGAGATTGCGCAGCCAGCTCTCGTAGCCGATGCGGCGAATCGCGCTGCCCTGCATGCGCGTATCGAACTCCTCGGCGCTCCACGCGAACAGTTCGACCAGCGACGCGCGATCGAGCCCGTGCCGCACGTCGAAATCGGCGACCGGTGCGGCCTGCGCGAACTTGTTCCAGGGACACACGAGCTGGCAATCGTCACAGCCGTACACCCGATTGCCGATCAGCGGCCGCAGGTCGAGCGGAATACTGCCCTTCAACTCGATCGTCAGATACGAGATGCAACGCCGCGCGTCAACCTTGTACGGCGCGACGATCGCGCCGGTCGGACAGGCGCCGATGCAGCGCGCGCAGCTGCCGCAATGCGAGCCCGGCGTTTCGGGCGCGGCCTCGGGCGAGGTTTCGGCGTCGGTCGGCAGCGGCACGTCGACATAGATCTCGCCGAGGAAAAACAGCGAGCCGGCGTCGCGCTGCAGCAGCAATGTGTGCTTGCCGCGCCAGCCGATGCCGGCCTTCTGCGCAAGCTCGACTTCGAGCACCGGCGCCGAATCGGTGAACACGCGATAGCCGAACGGCCCGATCACCGCTTCGATCCGGTCGGCCAGTTGTTGCAGGCGCTGGCGCATCACCTTGTGATAGTCGCGGCCGCGCGCGTAGATCGACACGACCGCCGTCGACGGGTCCGCGAGCCGCGCGTGCTCGGCCGCGCGCCAGTCGCGCGCGCGGGGTGTCGCGCGTGAGGCGGATTGCGTTACGTCTTGCGGCATGCTTTCAGGCGCGCTTTCATGGCCCCCTTCATGCGCCCCTTCAGCCGCCTCTGCTTCCAGCGTCTGCGCAGGCAAATAGGCGATGCGCGCGGTGATCACGCGTCGCGTGCCGGCCACAAGCTCGGCCGGCCGCGCGCGTTTCATGCCGTGTTTGGCCATATAATCCATCTCGCCATGGCAACCCGCTTCGAGCCACGCTGCAAGCGGCGCTTCGGCGGCCGACAGATCGGTGTCGCTAATGCCGATCGCCCCGAAACCGAGTTCACGGCCCCACGTCTTGATGTCGAGCGCGAGCGCACGAAGCGCCGCCTCGTCGAAACGGGACGTTGCGCCAGAAGCTCGCGCGGCATCATCGGCCGATGCGGGCGTGCAGAAAACAGGGGACTTCGGACTTCGGTTCATCACGCCATTTTACGAGAATGCCTGTCAATCCCGATCACGCGCCCCTACCGTCCGCTCCCGTGCTGCTCGAACGCTCTGTCGCGCTCGCGGACGAAGCCGCCACGCAGGCGTTCGGCGCGCGCTTCGCACAGGCGATCGAAAGCGTGCGCGCGGCCTCGCATCAGGCACAGCCAGCCCAGCCTGGCGCTGAAAGCGGCCTCGCGTTCCACGGCCTGCAAGTCCAACTGGTCGGCGACCTCGGCGCCGGCAAAACCACGCTCGTGCGCGCGACCTTGCGCGGCCTCGGCCACACCGGCCGCGTGCGCAGTCCGACCTACACGCTCGTCGAACCGTATGTGCTCGAGCGGCCCGCCGGGGAACTCGCGCTCTATCACTTCGATCTGTATAGATTCACCGATCCGGCCGAATGGGCCGACGCGGGCTTTCGCGAATATTTCGACAGCGGCGCGGTCTGCCTCGTCGAATGGCCGCAACGCGCGGGAGCGCTGCTCGGCGTGCCGGATCTCGTCTTCTCGCTCGGGCTCGTCGGCAACACAGACGCAAACGCGGACGCACGCGTACTCGTCGCACGCGCTTATAGCGAATCAGGAAAGGCATGTCTCGAAAGATGTTAATCAAACCATTCCATTCGATCGAATCGGCGGCAGGCGCAACGCATAACTGGCGGCGCCGGCAGATCCTGCGCGCGGGAGCGTCGACGCTGGTGCTCGGCCTCGTCGCCCCGCGTCTCGCGTTTGCGAGCTCGGTGCTCGGCGTGCGCGTGTGGCCCGCGCGCGACTACACGCGCGTGACGATCGAATCCGATCAGCCGCTCCAGAACACGCAGCAGTTGTTGCAGGGACCGGACCGGCTCGTCGTCGATCTGAACGGCCTCGACCTCGATCAGGCGCTGAAGGAGCTGGTCTCGAAGATCACACCGAACGATCCGCAGATTTCGTCGGTGCGGGTCGGGCAGTATCAGCCGCACGTCGTGCGCATGGTGTTCGACCTGAAGGGCTCGGTGAAGCCGCAGGTGTTCGCGCTGCCGCCGGTCGGCGCGTACAAGTACCGGCTCGTGTTCGACCTGTATCCGGCTGTCGCGCCCGATCCGTTGATGGACCTGCTCGCGCAGACCGAGCGCAAGCAGCAGGCGCTCAACGAAGAAAACAGCGCGCCGCCCGCGACGCTTGCCGGCCCCGGCACGGCGCCGCCGGTCGACAACAGCGAAGCGTTCTTCGAGCACTACGCGCAGAACGGTGGCGCGGGCAATGGCGCCGCGGGCGTACCGCATCCGCCCACACATGGCACGACGGCGCCGTCCGCGCCGGTCATTGCCGGCAGGCAGGCGGCGCCGTCCGCGCCCTCCGCGCCGCCTGCCGCACTGGCGCGCAACAAGGGTGGCAACGCCAACAGCAACAGCACCGCACGCGGTCTCGACAGCAACAACGACAACCTCGGCGACAGCGGCGACACCTACGCATTCACCACACCGAAGTCGAGCCGCAGCAACACCGTGCGACTGCTCACCGTCGCAATCGATCCGGGTCATGGCGGCGAGGACCCGGGCGCGATCGGCGGCGCAGGCACCTACGAGAAGCACGTCGCGCTCGACATCGCGAAGAAGCTGCGCGCGAAGATCGACGCGCAGCCGAACATGCGCGCGATGATGACGCGCGACGCCGACTTCTTCGTGCCGCTGAACGTGCGCGTGCAGAAAGCGCGCCGCGTCGGCGCGGACCTGTTCGTGTCGATCCACGCGGACGCGTTCACGACGCCCGAGGCGAAGGGCTCCTCGGTGTTCGCGCTGTCGGAGCACGGCGCGTCGAGCGCGGCCGCGCGCTGGATGGCGAACAAGGAGAACTCGTCGGATCTGATCGGCGGCATCAACATCAAGTCCGCCGACGCCACCGTGAATCGCGCACTGTTCGACATGTCGACCACCGCGCAGATTCGCGACTCGATGCGCTACGGCAACTTCGTGCTCAAAGAGATCGGCGACATCAACAAGCTGCACAAGGGCTCGGTCGAGCAGGCCGGCTTCGCGGTGCTGAAGGCGCCGGACATTCCGTCGATCCTCGTCGAGACCGCGTTCATCAGCAATCCGGACGAAGAGCGCCGCCTGAACGACGACGCGTATCGCGACAAGATGGCCAGCGCGATCCTGACCGGCATCAAGCGCTATTTCGCGGCGAATCCGCCGCTCGCAAAGGGCCGCATGACGTGATGTCGGCACGCACGAGCCAATCACAAAACGGCCCTCCGGCCGTTTTGTTTTTCACGCTCGCAAGCCGGGGCGCAACGGTTGCTCAGCGTGCCGGTATCAAGCGCTGCACGACCCAGCCGCCGAACACGTTGACCGCGAGCCCCGCCATCACGAGCAACGCGCCCGCCACCTGCATCGCAGACAGTTGCTCGCCGAGCAGCAGCGACGCCGACGCGAGTCCGACGATTGGCACCAGCAGCGAGAACGGCGCGACCTGGCTCGCCGGATAGCGCGACAGCAGACGGCTCCACAAGCCATAGCCGAGCAGCGTCGCGACAAACGCCAGATAGACGATCGCGAAGATCGACAGCGCGCTGATACCGGTCAACGCGGCGGCGATCTCGCGCGGCCCTTCGAACACGAACGACGCCGCGAAAAACGGCAGCGGCGGAATCAGGCTCCCCCACACGACGAGTCCGACCAGATCGACCTTGCCGACCTTCTTCGTAACGATGTTGCCGAGTGCCCACATGCACGCGGCGCACAGCGTCAGCAGGAAACCAGCGACGGACATCGTGTGGCCGCCTTGCAGGCCGATCACCGCGAGCCCCGCCGCGGCGATCAGCAGACCCGCGACGTTCGCCAAACGGAAGCGCTCGTGCAGAAACAGCGCCGCGAAGATCAGCGTGAAAAACGCCTGCGCCTGAAGCACCAGCGATGCAAGCCCCGCCGGCATGCCGACGTACATCGCCGAGAACAGGAACGCGAATTGCCCGAACGAGATCGTCGCGCCGTAGGCGAACAGCCACCGCCACGGCATCTGCGGCCGCTTGACGAAAAACACCGCCGGGACCGCAGCGAGCGTAAAGCGCAGCGCGCCGAGCAGCATCGGCGGCACGCCGTGCAGGCCGACCTTGATCACGACGAAATTGACGCCCCACGCGAGCACGACGATCAGCGCGAGCAGCAAGTCCCTGGGCGACATCCGGGTCTCCAAAGAAATGGTTCGATCTGGCAGTGTAACGGAGGCTGCAAATTCGCTTCGTTGCGCCCGCTCATGGCGAGCGTGCGCCGATGCCGTCGGCAGCGCGCGACGCGCAGTAGAATCGACCATTCGAGCCTTCTCCCTCCATTTTCCCGTCGAGCCTGCCCATGACTTCCTCGATCAAAGCCGTCCTCAAACCGCACTTACGCGACATCGGCAATCTGACCGTGCGGCGTGTCCTGCCTGCGATGGCGGCGCGCCTCGTCGGCCCGTTCATTTTCTTCGACCACATGGGCCCCGCGACCCTCGAACCCGGCAGCGGCCTCGACGTGCGCCCGCATCCGCATATCGGCCTCGCGACCGTCACCTATCTGTTCGACGGCGCGATCATGCATCGCGACAGCCTCGGCTCCGAGCAGAAGATCGTCCCCGGCGACGTCAACTGGATGACGGCCGGGCGCGGCATCGTCCATTCGGAGCGAACGCCGCCGGAAGACCGCGCGCGCGGCCAGACGATTCACGGCATCCAGACCTGGGTCGCGCTGCCGCTCGCCGATGAAGACGCCGAGCCGTCGTTCGCGCATCACGCGGCGGCGACCTTGCCGGTCGTCGAGCGCAACGGCGTGACGCTGCGCGTGATCGCGGGCACCGCGTTCGGCGCGGTGTCGCCGGTCGCGACGTTTTCGGGCACGCTGTACGTCGCCGCCGACTTCACGCCGGGCAGCGCGTTCGCGCTCGAACCGGAGCACGAGGAGCGCGGTGTATATCTGGTCGAAGGCGATCTGGAGATCGACGGCACGCCGCTCGAAGCGGGCCAGATGGCCGTGCTCGCGCTCGACGAAACCGTCACGCTCGCGAGCACGCACGGCGCGCGCGCGATGCTGCTCGGCGGCGAGAAGCTCGACGGCGAGCGCTTCATCGAATGGAATTTGGCCGCGAGCTCGCGCGAGAAGATCGAAGCCGCGAAGCTCGCGTGGACCAATCAGGAAATGGGCCACGTGCCCGGCGAAACCGAATGGATTCCGCTGCCGCAGCGCAAGTGACGGCGCCGGGCCGCGCGCCAGGGTGGGCATTGAATTCGTGCGATTCGGCCCCAGCTAGCCACAAACCGTTTCTATCGACGAGGACGCAATGGACACCACTCTGGCCACTTTCGAACAGGACGTCATCAAGGCGTCGATGCTGGCCCCCGTGCTGGTCGATTTCTGGGCGCCGTGGTGCGGCCCCTGCAAGAGTCTCGGCCCGATGCTCGAAAAGCTCGAAGCCGAAGCCGCCGGCAAATGGAAGCTCGTGAAGGTCAACGTGGACGAGAACCATGAGCTGGCCGCGCACTTCCAGGTGCGCAGCATTCCGCACGTGATCGCGTTCGCCGACGGCCAGGCCGTCGATCAGTTCGTCGGCGTGCTGACGGAAGGACAACTGCGCGAGTTCCTCGACCGGCTCGTGCCGCAAGGGGCGCCGGCCGCGCGCATCGAAGCGCAGACCGCGCTCGCCGAAGGCCGCCGCGACGACGCCTACGACCTGCTGCAAGCGGCGCTCGCTTACGACCCGGGCTTCGACGACGCGCGCATGGACCGCATCGAGTTACTGCTCGAAGACAACCGCATCGATGAGGCCCGCAACGAAGTCGATCTGCTGTCGCCGAAAACCACGCAAGGCATCGACGCTCGTTTCAACGCGATCAAGACGCGGCTCGACGCGGTGGACGCCGCCGCGGACCTGCCGCCCACCGATGCGCTCGAAGCGCGTGTCGCCGGCAACCCCGACGATCTCGAAGCACGCTTCGATCTCGCGAATGCGTTTATCGCGCGACGCAAATACGCGCAGGCGCTCGAACATCTGCTCGCGATCGTGCAACGCGACCGCGCGTTCCGCGACGATATCGGCCGCAAGACGATGTTGTCGGTGTTTGATCTGGCCGCGCATCAGCCGGAGCTGGTGTCGCAGTGGCGGCGCAGGCTGAGCGCGTCGTTGTATTGATCGATTGTGATGTTTTGCCCGATGGCAGCCTGGGTCAGCGCGGTTGAAACCGCCGCCCGGGCTGCCACCTAAACCGTCGCCTTCTTCGCCAGCTCCCGCAACACGTACGCCGCGGCCGCAAAACCAAAGCTCGCGGTCACGCACACGCTGGAGCCAAACCCCGCGCAGTTCAAGCCGACCGGCCCCGTATGCCCCGGCGACGTGCTCACGTGCTCGGCTTCTTCATCGATATCGCAGACGGCCGCTTCCGGATAGATCAGCGGCTCGTCGGAATACACGGCGTTCACCTTGAACTTCGCCTTAGGCCCGCGCGGAAAGCCATGCTGCTTGCGCAACTGCCCGCGCACCTTCGACAGCAGCGGGTCCTGGATCGTCAGCGCGAGATCGTCGATGCGGATCCGCGTCGGGTCGAGCTGACCGCCCGCGCCGCCGACCGTGATCAGCGGCTGCTTGCGCTCGACGCACCATGCGATCAGCGCGGTCTTCGTGCGCACGCTGTCGATCGCGTCGATCACATAGTCGAAGCCGCCGCCGAGCGTGGCCGCGAAATTGTCCGGCTCGACGAAGTCCTCGATCAGCCGCACCTCGCAGTACGGATTGATTGCCGAGATGCGTTCGGCCATCGCTTCGACCTTCGGTTTTCCGTAGTTGCCGTCGAGCGCGTGAATCTGCCGGTTCGTGTTGCTTTCCGCGACGTTGTCGAGATCGATCAGCGTCAGCGTGCCGAGCGCGCTGCGCGCAAGCGCCTCCGCGACCCACGACCCCACCCCGCCGATGCCGATCACCGCGACGTGCGCACCCTCGAATGCGGCGAGCGCAGGCGCGCCATACAGACGGGCGATGCCGCCGAAACGGCGCGCGCGGTCGGCGGTTTCGTTCGCGTCGAGGCTGGTAGTAAGATCGGATTGCGCGGCGGTGCTGGACATGATGGCAGGGGCTCGAAAACACAGGCGGAACAAAGCAGGCGGCGGCGCTTTGGCAAATCGCCTGGGCAAATTGCTTTGGCAAATTGGGCGCGCAGCCCGTATTTTGCCTGAACACGTGAAAACAGCCGCGCAGGACCACGAGCAGCGACGCAATGTTGCAGGCTTGCGCTGGCGCAACATGCGCCGCGCCATCCGTTGCTCCGCTCGCGCGCAAAAACCTGACGCCTTAGCTATACTTGGCCCACACTGTAGCGTTCGCATAAGAACATGATCTCACTCGCCGAGCTTCGAAAAAACTACTCGCTGGGTTCACTGGACGTTGCCGACGTCAACCACGATCCGTTCCGTCAATTCGACACGTGGTTCCAGCAGGCCATCGACGCCAAGCTGCCCGAGCCGAATGCAATGACGCTGGCCACGGTCGACGCGCGCGGCCGGCCTTCGGCACGCATCGTGCTCATCAAGGGTGTCGACGAGCGCGGTTTCGTATTCTTCACCAACTATGAAAGCCGCAAGGGCCGCGAACTGAACGTGAACCCCTACGCGAGCCTGCTGTTTCACTGGATCGAACTCGAACGCCAGGTGCGCATCGAGGGCCGCGTCGTCAAAACGAGCGAGGCAGACAGTGACGCGTATTTCGCGTCTCGTCCGCTCGGCTCGCGGATCGGCGCATGGGCATCGAATCAGAGTCAGGTGATTGAAAGCCGTTCGCAGCTCGAAGTACGCGAACGCGAAATCAGCCTGCAATACGGCGAAAATCCTCCGCGTCCGCCGCACTGGGGTGGCTACCGTCTGGTGCCCGACGCGATTGAATTCTGGCAGGGGCGGCCGTCTCGGCTGCACGATCGTCTGCTTTACACGCGCGCGGAAGAAAGCGCCAACTGGCTGATCGCACGCCTGTCGCCCTGACCGGTCGATGACCGGACGAATGAGGCCGGCGGCGGCGCCAGCGTAGCGGCGCGCGTCGGCGGGATTGCGTTGCGCGGCCCGCGGAATGCGCCGCGCCATGTCGCGATCCACATAGCTTTGCTTTAAATCAACGAACACGGAGAGATCACATGTTCTGGGAGAAAAAGCTGGCGCAGTGGGTTGAAGATGTCAAAACCACCGCTAACCTGCCCGCACGCCTCGTGCTGTGGGACGGTCAGCAACACGACTTCGGGCAGTTCGCCGCGCCCCGGGTCACGCTACACGTGAAGAGCGCAACCGCGCTGCCCTATCTGCTCGAACCGAGCCTCGACAATCTTGGCGAAGCCTATGTCAAAGGCAAGATCGACATCGAGGGCAAGCTATCGGACATCATCAATATCGGCTATCAGCTCGCGCGCAGCACCGTGACGAGCGCCGGCAAGCTCGCGCGCGTGCGGCGCTACTTCAATCATTCGAAGACGTCGGATAAGAAAGCGATCCAGTATCACTACGACGTGTCGAACGAGTTCTACAGGTTGTGGCTCGACGAGAACATGGTCTACTCGTGCGCGTACTTCGAGACCGGCAGCGAAGACCTCGCGACCGCGCAGCTGAAGAAAATCGATCACATTCTGACCAAAATCCAGCTGCAGCCCGGGCAGCGTCTGCTCGACATCGGCTGCGGCTGGGGCGCGCTCGTGCTGCGCGCCGCGCAGAAGTTCGGCGCGAAGTGCGTCGGCGTCACGCTGTCGCAGAACCAGTTCGATCTCGCCACCGCGCGCGTGAAAGCGGCGGGCCTCGAAAACCAGATCGAAATCCGCCTGCAGGACTATCGCGACATCAAGGGGCAGTTCGACCGCATCACGAGCGTCGGCATGTTCGAGCACGTCGGCCGCAAAAACCTGCCCGGCTATTTCCGGAAGATGCACGATCTGCTCGCCGACGACGGCATCGCGATGAACCACGGCATCACGTCGAGCGACGCCGATAGCGGCGAAACCGCGCTCGGCGGCGGTGAGTTCATCGACCGCTTCGTGTTCCCGGACGGCGAGCTGCCGCACATCAGCCTCGCGCTCGAAGCGATGCAGCGCGGCGGGCTCGAAGCGGTTGACGTCGAAAGCCTGCGCCGTCACTATGCGCACACGCTCGACATCTGGGCGGAAAATTTCGAAGCCCACGCGGACCAGGCGCGCAAGCTCGTCGACGACGAAAAATTCCGCATCTGGCGCGTGTATCTGGCCGGCTGCGCGTATGCGTTCGAAAACGACGACGTGTCGATTTTCCAGGTGGTGTGCCGCAAAGCCGGCCGCAGCGCGAAAACCCTGCCGTGGTCGCGCCGCTACATGTACGAAAAACCGCTGTGACCCGGCTGTGACCCGGTTTGTGACCGGTCGCGCCGCGGCGGCGTGCATGGAGCGCGCGCCGCGGCGCAATTCTGATGAACAGCAGGCCGGACATTGATGGACCAGAGCAGGACGAGTGACGTCGAAGAGCCGTCGGACGGCAAGGACGGCAGCGCGGACGATGCGGCGCATCAGGCCGCGCAGCAGTTCGATCTGTTCGGGATGCCGGTGGAGGCTGCGGCAGAAGCGCCGGCCATGTCCGCACGTGAGGCCGATTCGGCCGCCAGCGCTGCCGCGCAGCCAGAGCACAAGCGCACGCCGAAGACCGCAATATCCAACGCCCCCGCGTCGCTGTTCGAAGCCGACACCCCGCCCGACAGCCCCGCTCCTGAACCAGACTCCACCCCGGCCTCCGCCGACGCCCCGAAAAAGCGCCGCAGCCGCGACGTGCTCGCTGCACCGCCCTCGCCGGAGCTGCTCGCGCTCGCGGCGCAATTGCCGCCGCAGATCCACCTCGGCACGTCGACATGGTCGTTCCCGGGTTGGACAGGCATCGTCTACGGCAATGACTACAGCAACAGCAAACTGTCGCGCGAGGGCTTGAGTGCGTACGGCGCACATCCGCTGCTGAAGACGGTCAGCATCGACCGCTCGTTCTACCAGGCGTTGACGGTCACCGAATACCTGCGCTACGCGCAGCAGGTGCCCGAGCACTTCCGCTTCATCGTCAAGGCGCCGATGACGATCACCGACGCCACCGTGCGCGCCGAGCGCGGCGAGCCGGTGTCGCTGAACCCGTGCTTCCTGAACGCGCGGATGGCGATCGACGATTTCGTCACGCCCTGCCTCGAAGGCCTCGGCGCAAAGGCCGGCGCGCTGGTGTTCCAGTTCTCGCCGCTGCCGGATCAGATGCTCGCGCAGCCGGCGGTATTCATCGAACGACTGGGGGAGTTTTTCGACGCGCTGCCCGGGCTGCCCGACGGCAGTTGCTACGCGGTCGAGATTCGCGACGCGAGCCTGCTCACGCCGCGCTTCATCCGCATGCTGAAGACGGCTGGCGTGCGCTACTGCGTCGGCGTTCATGCGCGGATGCCCGATCCGCTGCGCCAGGCCGCGGCGCTCGCGCTGCTCGACGGCGAGCCGGCCGGTCCGCTGATCGTGCGCTGGAGCCTGCACGGCGGTTTCAAGTACGAACAGGCGAAGGCGAAGTACGAGCCGTTCAACCGGCTCGTCGACGAAGATCCGGCGACGCGCGCGTCGCTCGCCGAGCTGGCCGCGCGCTACGCGCTCGCTGGTCAGCCGGTCGTGATCGCGGTCAACAACAAGGCGGAGGGATCGGCGCCGCTCAGCTGCGTGAAACTGGCCGAAGAAATCGTCGAAGCCTGCGTGCGTGTCACGCAGGGACGCGGCGATAACGGCGACGAGGTGCCATCGCGAGCACAGGAACCGCAGTGACGAACAGCAGCGGGCGGTCTCACGCATCCGCCCGTTGCCGACTCCAATCCCCGCGCTGCGCCGTTAACCCGCCTTGATCCGATGCGCGAACTTCTGGCGGAATTTCGCGACTTTCGGCGCTACCACGAACGAGCAATAGCCCTGATTCGGATGCTGCGCGAAATAGTTCTGGTGGTAGGCCTCGGCGGGCCAGTAGTTGTCGCCGAGCGGCAGCACCTCGGTCACGAGCCTGCCGTCGTAGATGCGCTGTTCGCCGATCTCGCGAATCGCCTGCAGCGCGGTTTCGCGCTGCGCGTCGGAATGCGTGAAGATCACCGAGCGGTATTGCGTGCCGACGTCGTTGCCCTGCCGGTTCAGCTGGGTCGGATCGTGGATCGCGAAAAAGATGTCGAGAATCTCGCGATAGCTGATCTTGGCCGGATCGAAGTCGACCTTGACCACTTCCGCGTGACCGGTGTCGCCGTCACAGATCTGCTCGTAGCTCGGATGGCGCGTGTGACCGCCCGCATAACCCGACTCCACCGCATTGACGCCCTCGACGCCCAGATACACCGCTTCGAGGCACCAGAAACATCCACCGCCGAGCGTTGCTGTCTCGTTCATAAGCTTCACCCCAGGATCAGATTCACACAATGATCGGCAGCCGGCCTGCGTAGCGCCGCCGTATCTGCCACCGCATCCGAATATATGGCCGAACACGCGTTCCGAAAGGCGCAGCCAGGCACGAGTCAGGCACCCGTCGCGCAATGACCGCAAATCCGGCCGTGCAGATATCGAGTATAGAAACGCCGGCACGCGACGTGTGAATAACCGTGCCTCACTCACGCAAGCGCCGCGCCCGCGCCTCGATCCAGCACGATCGGCAAATTTTCGGGTGCAGCCTTTCGAGGCGATCGTCGATGCAATCGCCCGGTTGCCACGCGCCGCACGCATCGTGGTGCGGCGCGCGCGGCGATTGCAGTTAAAATTGGCGGAAATCAACGATTTTCACCATGACTTTCGAAACATCCGCTTCCCGCCGCGCGGGTATACGCTTCAATTCGCGCCTTGATTCGCGCTGCAGTCGTTCTTTCACACGGCGCGCGACGGGGGCCTCGCCCCAATGAAGCGCGCGAGCCCACCCAACTTCGACCCGTCCGCGTTCAAACAGGCGCTCAGCCAGTTCGCGACCGGCGTCACCGTGATCACGACGCGCGCCGCGTCCGGCCAACTGATCGGCATCACGGCCAGTTCGTTCAACTCGGTGTCGCTTTCTCCGCCGCTCGTGCTGTGGAGTCTCGCGACGCGCTCCGCGTCGATGCCGGTGTTCCGCGCCAACAGTCACTATGTGATCAATGTGTTGGCCTCGACGCAGCTCGATCTGTGCAAGCGCTTCGCGACCGTGAAGGGCGACCGCTTCGAGGGCGTGTCGCACGCGGCGGGCGACACCGGCATGCCGGTGCTCGACGGCGCACTCGCGTGGTTCGAATGCCATAACCGCAGCCGCTACGAGGAAGGCGACCACGTGATTTTCGTCGGCGAAGTGGAGCGCTGCGGTGTGCATGAAAATGCCGCGGACATGCTGCCGCTCGTGTTCCAGAGCGCGCAGTTCCACGGCCTGAAGCCGCTTTGAGCGGCGCGGCGCTTCCCTGGCGTCTGTAGCGCCTGTCGGTCGGACGCGTCGAAAACGGCGCGCCCCGCCCTCATCATCCTGAACGGTCGCTATGCGTGGCTCCGTGCCCGCTGTTCTTCTTCACGAGCGACACCGGCACGCCCGAATCTTCCTTCAGCGTTTCGAGCACGATGTTCGAGCGGATGTCCATCACCCCTGGCGCCTTGTACAGGCGATTGAGCACGAAGTCCGAATAGTGCTTGAGGTTGTGCGCGAGCACGCGCAGCAGATAGTGGGTTTCGCCGGTCACGACGAAAGCGCCGACCACTTCGGGCCAGTCGCGCAGCGCTTCGGCAAAGCGCTCGTGCCAGTTCTGCTGGTCGTTGCGCATCGATACCTGCACGAACGCTTCCAGCTCGAACCCCAAAACTTCGCGGTTCAGGCACGCTCGGTAGTGTTCGATGACGCCCTGCTCTTCCAGCAGACGCAGGCGTCGCAGACAGGCCGACGGCGAGAGCGAGATGCGCTCCGCCAGGTCGAGATTGCTGATCCGTCCTTCCTGCTGAAGCACCGTCAAGATACGGCAATCGGTGGCGTCGAGCGAGATCGCGTTCATATTCGGTCTCCCTTTCCTGTTTGACTCAAATTATGTTCCAAGACACGGCTGGTAAGGAGATTTTTTCGCAATCACATTTCACAGCTTGACCTCTATCATTTAGAGATAGTTACCAACCGTCGATACCGTCATGCGAGCACTCTGGGACATCACCCCCGCCGTCGATACCGCCACGCCCGTCTGGCCGGGCGACACGCCGGTCGGCATCGAGCGCGTCTGGCGCATGGAGGCTGGCTCGCCGGTCAATGTCGCGCGTCTGACGATCTCGCCGCACACCGGCGCGCATACCGACGCGCCGCTGCACTACGACGCCGACGGCGCCGCGATCGGCAACGTGCCGCTCGACGCATATCTCGGTTTATGCAGAGTGATTGACTGTATCGGCGCGTCGCCTGTTGTGACGCCACAACATCTGGCCGGCTCGCTCGACGATTTGCCGCCGCGAGTCTTACTGCGCACTTACAGAAAAGCGCCGACGCGCGAGTGGGATAGTGCGTTCTGCGCGGTCGCGCCCGAGACCGTCGACCTGCTCGCCGCGCGCGGCGTGACGCTGCTCGGCATCGACACGCCGTCGCTCGATCCGCAGGAATCGAAGACCATGGATGCGCATCACCGCATTCGCGCGCACCGGATGGCGATTCTCGAGGGCATCGTGCTCGACGCGGTCGAACCCGGCGACTACGAACTGATCGCGCTGCCGCTGAAGCTGACCACGCTCGACGCGAGCCCGGTGCGCGCGGTGCTGCGTGCACTGCCCGGCTCGCGCTCAGCCACGCTCCCCGGCGAGCGATCAACCCGACAACCCAACCCATCGAACCAACATGAACCATCGTGATGAAGCCGTGGCGCTCGACAGCGCCGAACCGCTCGCAGCGCTGCGCGAACAGTTCGCGCTGTCGCCGACGACCATCTATCTCGACGGCAACTCGCTCGGCGTGCCGCCGGCCGCCGCCGCGCAGCGCGCGCAGACCGTGATCGCCGCCGAATGGGGCGAAGGACTGATCCGCAGCTGGAACAATGCCGGCTGGTTCGCGCTGCCGCGCCGACTCGGCAACAAGCTCGCGCCGCTGATCGGCGCGGCCGAAGACGAAGTCGTGATTACCGACACGATCTCGATCAACCTGTTCAAGCTGCTGTCGGCCGCCGTGCGGCTCGCCAATGCGCGCGATCCGAAGCGTCGCGTGATCGTGTCCGAGCGCTCGAACTTCCCGAGCGATCTGTATATCGCGCAGGGCCTGATCGAGCAGCTCGATCGCGGCTACGAGCTGCGCCTCGTCGACGATCCGTCCGAACTGCCCGAAGCGATCGGCGAGGACACCGCGATCGCGATGATCACGCACGTGAACTACCGCACCGGCTACATGCACGACATGGCCGCGCTGACGAAGCTGATTCACGACAGGGGCGCGCTCGCGCTGTGGGATCTCGCGCATTCGGCGGGCGCGGTGCCGGTCGATCTGAACGGCGTCGGTGCCGACTATGCGGTCGGCTGCACTTACAAGTATCTGAACGGCGGTCCCGGTTCGCCCGCGTTCGTGTGGGTGCCCAGACGTCACCAGAACGAGTTTGCGCAACCGCTGTCGGGCTGGTGGGGGCATCGCGCGCCGTTCGAGATGAACCCGACGTATCAGCCCGACAACGGCGTGGGCCGCTACCTGTGCGGCACGCAGCCGATGGTGTCGATGGCGCTCGTCGAATGCGGGCTCGACGTGTTCCTGCAAACGTCTATGCAGGCGGTCCGCCAGAAGTCGCTCGCGCTGACCGATCTGTTCATCGAACTCGTCGAGACACGTTGCAGCGAATTTCCAATGAAGCTCGTGACGCCGCGTGAGCATGCGCAGCGCGGCTCGCACGCGAGCTTCGAACATCCGCACGGCTACGAGGTGATGCAGGCGCTGATCTCGCACGGCGTGATCGGCGACTATCGCGAGCCGCACGTGCTGCGCTTCGGCTTCACGCCGCTGTACACGCGCTTCGTCGACGTATGGGACGCCGTCGAAATCTTGCGCGACGTGCTCACCCGCGAGGCCTGGCGGGCCCCTGAATTCGCCCAGCGCGGCGCCGTTACCTGAGGACGACAGAATGACCGATCACATGCACACGCCGGGCTTGCCAGAAGAACCGGCGGCACAAGGCTGCCCGTTCGGGCACGGACGGACGGCGTCGGCGCCGTCCGCGAGCGCGGCCGACAGCGGCTGGCACGACGCGCAGCTCGACTTCTCGGAGTCGATGAGCTACGGCGATTATCTGTCGCTCGGCACGGTGCTGGACGCGCAGCATCCGTTGTCGCCGGATCACAACGAGATGCTGTTCATCATCCAGCATCAGACGAGCGAGCTATGGATGAAGCTCGCGCTGTACGAACTGCGCGCGGCGCTCGCGGCCGTGCATCGCGACGACCTGCCGCCCGCGTTCAAGATGCTTGCGCGCGTGTCGCGAATCATGGAGCAGCTGGTGCAGGCGTGGAGCGTGCTCGCGACGATGACGCCGTCCGAATACACGGCGATGCGGCCGTACCTCGGCAGTTCGTCGGGCTTTCAGTCGTATCAGTACCGGCAGATCGAATTCCTGCTCGGCAACAAGAACGAGCAGATGCTGAAGCCGCACGCGCATCGCGCCGACGTGTACGCGCAAGTGAAGGCATCACTCGAAGCGCCGTCGTTCTACGACGAAGTGGTGAGGCTGCTCGCGCGCCGCGGCTTCAGGATTTCGCCCGCGCGGCTCGAACGCGACTGGACGAAGCCGACCGAACATGACGCATCGGTCGAAGCGGCGTGGCTCGAGGTGTATCGCAATCCGTCCGAGCATTGGGATCTGTACGAGATGGCCGAGGAACTCGTCGATCTGGAAGATGCGTTTCGCCAGTGGCGCTTCCGCCACGTGACGACGGTCGAGCGCATCATCGGCTTCAAGCAGGGCACCGGCGGCACGAGCGGCGCGCAGTATCTGCGCAAGATGCTCGACGTGGTGCTGTTTCCCGAGCTTTGGCACGTGCGGACGATGCTGTAGCGGTTAGCGCATGTAAGGCACTTCCCGGGCAAACCTGACCTCCTGGCGGGGAACAAAGAGCAAGCCAACACTATTACGCAAGTTCGGAGTTATCCGAATCTTGAGAGATGGTCAGCATGGCAGCATCGGAACCCCATAAAAACATCAGAGGGTTTCGATATGCCCGGTGCCGCCGACGACGAAGGACTGAAGGTTGTGCTGAGTGCTCAGCAACTAGCGGCTGTGCTATCCGGCCAGTCGATCAATCTGAGATACGAAAATTTGTATCAATTGATTGGTGGCCGCTTCCATGAAGATTTCGACTTGTTCGGAAACACAATTGAGGAATTGGTTTTGTCTTTTACATGCGAATGCACACCGGAAGAGATTAGCGCGACGGTGGCCGAGATAGACCGATTCAAGAGCGATCATGCGGGGAACCTTGACGCAGCATTTGAGGAAAATTTTGGCTACCAGTGCGATCCGACAGCGTGGGAGCAGACCACCGAGGCTTTCCTTGACAAGCTTAAGCGTCTTCTTCTGAGTGAGTAGCCCGCACTTCCTCCCACCGGACGGCCCCACCGTCTGGTAGGGCTTGCGCGTACTTCCATTTCACCCGGCAACCGACAGTGCCTGACACCCGCTAGCGCGCGGTATAACCACCATCGATCGGCAAACACACCCCGCTGATCATCGACGCCGCGTCGCTCAACAGAAACAGAATCGGCGCGGCAACTTCCGCCGATTCGGCAAAGCGCCTGAGCGGAATCGCCTGCAAAGCGGGATCGCGTTTGACAGGATCGCTCCACGCCAGCACCGCCATCGGCGTCAGCGTGACCGTCGGGTTCACGCTGTTCACGCGAATTCCGTACGGCCCCAGCTCGATGCACAACGCGCGCGTGACTGCATCGAGCGCGGCCTTCGACGCCGAATAGCTCAGATGATCGTCGAGCGCGACGAGCGCGGCCTGGCTCGACACGTTGACGATGCTGCCCGCGCGCCCCGCGTCGAGCATGCCACGCGCGACGTGCTTCGCGACCAGCACCGCCCCGCGCGCATTCACCGCCATCACGCGATCGAAGCTTGCGGCCGTCGTTTCCACCGCGCGTTCGAGCAACGCGATGCCCGCGCAATTCACCAGACCGTCGAACGGTTCGAGCGAGGCCATTGCTTCGTCGATCGCGGCTTCGTCGCTGATGTCGAGCCTCAACGGCTCGCAGCCGGTTCCCTCGGCGAGCCGCGCGAGCTCGTTCACGTTGCGCGCGGCCGCGACGACCGACGCGCCGCTCGCGCACAGCACCTCGACCGTCGCGCGGCCGATGCCGCTGGAGGCGCCCGTCACCAGAATCGAGCGGCCGGAAAAATCGAAAGTAGCGTTCATGACGATTGCAAGCGATGCATGACCGGCTTCAACGCCGGATAGAGGTCCGTGTACACGCCGAAGCGCTCTTCGTATAGCGCCATGCGCCTTGCGTCGGGCTGCGCGCGCTCGATCAGCGTGACCCAGCCGCCTTGCGCCGCTTCGCGCGACACGAGGCCGACGCCGAGCGCGGCAAGCAGCGCGGCGCCCATCGCGGCTTCGACGTCCTGCTCGATCGTGTAGACCGGATAGCCGGTGACGTCGGCGATGATCTGCATCCACAGGTCCGAATGCGCGGCACCGCCGACCACGATCAGCTTGTCGTCGAGCGATTGCGCGCCTTCGCGCCCCGCCTCGATGTTGTGCTTCAGCGCGAACGACACGCCTTCGAGCACGGCGCGATACAGATGCGCGCGCGTATGAAACAGCGACAACCCGACGAACGCGCCGCTCGCTTTCGCATCCCACACCGGGCTGCGCTCGCCCATCAGATACGGCAGGAACAGCACGCCGTCGGCGCCGGCCGGCACTTGCGCGGCGCTCTCTTCGAGTAGCCGATGCGGATCGCCATGCGGTGTCGCGCGCGCGGCCTCGATCTCCGCATGACAGAACTGCTCGCGATACCAGGTGACCGACGCGCCCGCGGTAATCGCGCCACCGAATACGTAGATGTCGTGCTGCCCGTTGAAAACGTGCGGCATGCTGATCAAACCGTGCCGTGCGTCGACACGCTGATTGATGTAACCCCAGCACATGCTGGTGCCGATCATCGCGACGTGCTGCCCCGCGCGCGTGACGCCGGCCGCGAACGTCGCCATCGCCGCATCGACGCCGCCCGCGACGATCGCGGTGCCCGCGTCGAGCCCGAGCTGCGCGGTCCATTGCGACAACAGCCCGCCCACCACCTCCGACGATTCGACGAGCCGCTCCGGCATCATCGTCGCGGGAATGCCGAGCATGTCGAGGGCTTCGTCCGACCAGTCGCGCCGCGCGATATCGTAGACGCCGCCGATATTGCCGGCCGAGCTGTGATCGACGGCGACCTCGCCGGTCAGCATGTAGATCACGTATGCGTTCGGCGGCAAAAAATAGCGCGTATGCGCCCACACGTCCGGCTCGTTCTCGCGCAGCCACAGCATCTTCGTGTAACCGTAGTAGCTGTCCACCCCGTTGCCGGTGATCGTATAGAGCCGTTCGAGATCGACGTTCTCGCGCACCCAGTCGACCTGCGCGGTCGCGCGCCGGTCCATCCAGATCAGGCACGGCGCGAGCGGCCGCATGTCGTTGTCGACCGCAATGCCCGAGCCGCCGTACAGGCTACTCACGCACAGTGCCTTGATCGCGCCCGGCGCGACGCCGGCCGCCTTCGCCTCGCCGACGCACGCGGCCACGCATTCGACCACGGCCTTCAGCCACACCGCGGGCCACTGCTCGGCCCACAATGGCTTCGGCGTATCGGGCTGATAGCTCGACGCATGCTGCGCGACGATCGCGCCGTGCTCGTCGACCAGCAGCGCCTTCGTGCTCTGCGTGCCGATATCGACGCCGATGACGTAGTTCATAGAGTCTCCGTTGAAACGCCGCGCCCCAGATTCACGCGCGCGGCTTCATCAGCACCTTGATCGAATCGAGCGAGTTCGCGATCCTGATCGCTTCGTCCCATTCTTCCAACGAAAAGCCGTGCGTGACGATGCCCTTCGACGTAACGAGTCCGCGCGCGAGCAGATCGATTGCGATCGGATAGCAATAGGGCCCAAGATGCGCGCCGCGCACGTCGAGTTCCTTGCGATCGCCGATCACCGACCAGTCGAGCGTCGTATCCGCGCCGAACACCGAGAATTCGACGAAGCGCCCGAGCTTGCGGATCAGGTCCATCCCCTGATTCACCCCGATCGGCGCACCCGTCGTTTCGATATAGACGTCGCAGCCGTAGCCGTCCGTCAGTGAATGGATGATCGCGAGCGCGTCGTCCTTCCGAGGATTGATCGTCACGTCCGCGCCATATTCGCGCGCGAGTGCGAGCCGTTCTTCGACGAGATCGATCACGACGAGCTGCTTCGGCGTCTTCAGATGCGCGACCTGCGTCATCATCAGACCGAGCGGCCCCGCGCCCGCGATCACGACCACGTCGTCGAGTTGCAGATCGCCGCGATTGACCGTGTGAATCGCACACGCGAGCGGCTCGATGATCGCGGCGTCTTCGAGCGAGATGCCGTCGGGAATCTTGTGGACGATCGCGGTCGGCGGAATGCGCATGTACTCGGCCATGCCGCCGTCCGCCACCTCGCGCTGAAAGCCGAAGATGTTGTGCACTTCGCACATCCAGTACTGGCCGGATTTGCAGTAGCGGCACTTGCCGCACGGCACGATCTGCTCGGCGATCACGCGCTCGCCCTTCTGCACGCCGAAATGCTCGGCCGCGCCCTCGCCCAGTTCCTCGACATAGCCGAAGAACTCATGACCCGGAATCACCGGTGCCTTGACCCATGGGCTCGGGCCGCCCCAGAACATCTTCGCGCCCGAATGGCATTTGCAGTCGCTCGCGCAGATGCCGCACGCGGCGATGCGGATCACGAGTTCGTGCGCGCGCGCGCGTGGTTTCTGTACCTGCTCGACTCGATAGTCTTTCGGTGCATGACAGACGATGGCGGTCATGTTCTGCTGGTCGGATTGAGTCGTCATTGCATGGTCCTGCGAAAAGAGGGATGTGGGGAAGCGAGCGTTACTTTCTGCGCTCGCGGCTGATGTAGATTGCGAGCAGAATGATTCCGCCCTTGATCACGTTCTGCACGTACGGATTCACGCCGACCATGTTCAGGCCGTTATTCAGGACGCCGAGTAACAGCGCGCCGATCAGCGTGCCAATGATCGAGCCGCGCCCACCGGAGATCGACGTGCCGCCCATCACGACGGCGGCGATCGCGTCGAGTTCGAAACCGACGCCCGCGTTCGGCTGGCCGCTCATCAGGCGCGCGGTCAGCACGATCGCCGCGAACGCGGACGTCAAACCCGCGATCGTGTAGACGATCAGCTTCACGCGCGCCACACGTACGCCGGACAATCGCGTCGCCTGCTCGTTACCGCCGATCGCATACACATAGCGGCCAAACGGCATCCGTTCGAGCAGCACCCACGCGATCAGATAGATCACCGCCATGATCACGACCGGCGCCTGGACGCCGAGAATCTTGCCGCTGCCGAAGAAGCTGACCCAGTCGGGCAGACCATCGATCGGATAGCCGCCCGTGTAGATCAGTGCGAGGCCGCGCGCGATACCCATCGTCGCGAGTGTGACGATGATCGGCGGCATGCCGGCGAACGCGACGAAAAAGCCGTTGGCCGCGCCGAAGCCGAGACCGACCGCGAGGCCGACCGCAAGCGCGGCCACCCCATTCATGCCGGCGACCATCAGCCCGGCCGACAGCGTGCCCGAGAGCGCCATCACCGAGCCGACCGACAGATCGATGCCGCCCGTCAGGATCACGCAGGTCATGCCGACCGCGATGATCGCGTTAATCGACACCTGGCGCAGCACGTTCTCGATGTTCGCGGCCGACAGAAAGCTGTCGCTCGCGAACACCATTACGATGCACACGACCAGCAGACCGATGAACGGATAGAACAGCGTCGAGCGTTTCAGCGCGGCCCACGTGAAGCGCGCAGGCGCGCCCGGCGTGTCGCTGTTGACACTCGATGTTTTCGGCGAAGAGAAAGGATTAGGCATGTTCATGAGAGGCTCCAGCCGAACCGGCGGTCGCATAGGTCATCACGGCATTCGATTCGATCGCGTCGCCTTCGAGCAGCGCTTCGATGCGGCCCTGCCGGAATACGGCGACGCGGTCGCACATGCCGACGATCTCCGGCAACTCGGACGAGATCATGATGATCGAGTAGCCGCGCGCGGTCAGTTCGCGCATCAGCAGATAGATTTCGGCCTTCGCGCCGACGTCGATGCCGCGCGTCGGTTCGTCGAAGATCAGGATGTTGGTGTGGTGATTGAGCCAGCGCGCGATCACGACCTTCTGCTGATTGCCGCCCGACAGCGTCGCGACTTCGGTGTGCATGGTTGGGGCCTTCACGCCGACGCGCTTCATGATGTCGGCGGTCGCGCGCGCCTCGCTACGTTGGTCGATGAACAAACGTAGCGACCGGTACTTGCCGAGGTTGTTGATCGAGATGTTCTGTTTGATCGAGAACTCGGTAATGAGCCCATCGGTCTTGCGGCTCTCGGGCAGAATGCCGACGCCCGCGCGCAGCGCATCGGCCGGATCGGCGAGCTTTGCGGCCGCGCCGTTGACGCGAATTTCCTTCACATATGCGCGCTCCGCGCCGATCACCGCGAGCGCGGTCTCGGTGCGCCCCGAACCGACGAGTCCCGCGAAGCCGAGAATCTCGCCCTCGCGCAGCGTGAAGCTCAGCTCGGGGCTGTCTTTGAACAGCTGCAAGCGCACGACGTCGAGCACGACCTTCGCGTCGGCGCGCGGCGGCGGCTTCGGCGGAAAGCTGCTTTCGATGCGACGTCCCACCATCATCTGCACGAGCCGGCTCACGTCGGATTGCGCGACCTCGGTCGTGCCGACGTACTGGCCGTCGCGCAGCACCGTGATGCGGTCGCACACCTCGAAAATCTCTTCGAGGTGGTGCGAGATGAAGATCATCGCGACGCCCTGCTGCTTCAACTCGCGCATGATCGTGAACAGATGCGCGGCCTCGGCAGGCGTGAGCGTCGCGGTCGGTTCGTCGAGAATCAGCACGCGCGCATCGAGCGACAACGCCTTGCCGATTTCGACGAACTGCTGCTGCGCTACCGACAGTTCCCGGATCGGCACCGATAGATCGATCGCTACGCCAAGCCGCTCAAAAATTCGCGCCGCCGCGCGCCGCATTCTGCCGCGTTCGAGCAGACCGAAGCGGTTGCGCAATTCACGGCCGAGAAACATGTTCTCCACCGCGTTCAGATACGGAATCAGGCTGAACTCCTGAAACACGATACCGACGCCCGCGGCCACCGCGTCGTGATAGTTCGCGAAGTGGCGTTGCTCGCCGTCGAGCGTGATCGTGCCTTCGTCCGGCTGGTAGATGCCGCACAGAATCTTCATCAGCGTCGACTTGCCCGCGCCGTTCTCGCCGAGCAGCGCGTGAATCTCGCCGCGCGCGATCTCTAGGTGAATGCCTTGCAGCGCCTTCACGCCGGGAAAGCTCTTGCTGATGTTGTCGAGCTTCAGAATCGTGTCCATCGCGTGTTCCTCTGCCGCGGCCGCCGCGTGTGATCTCCATACGCGGCGGCCTGCGCTTGCATTACCAGCTGAAGCCCTTAGCGTTGCTCTTGTCGATCATCTTCACGTCGACCGGAATCGCTTTCGGCACATTGGCGCCCCACTTCTTCGCGAGCGCGATGCCGAGCGCGATGCGCACCTGGTCGGCCGGGAATTGCGCGGACGTCTCGACGAATTTCGAATTCGGCTTCTGGATCGCGGCGATCGCTTC
The DNA here is from genome assembly GCF_014201025.1 of Paraburkholderia sp. MM5384-R2. NCBI lineage: Bacteria > Pseudomonadati > Pseudomonadota > Betaproteobacteria > Burkholderiales > Burkholderiaceae > Paraburkholderia > Paraburkholderia sp. MM5384-R2. Next base: position 65,403 of record NZ_JACHDI010000015.1, on the reverse strand, counting down.
CGGTGCGCCGTCGACGCTCGTCAGCTTGATGTCCTTGCCCGACGATTCGATCGCCGACAGCGCGCCCATCGAGCCGCCGTCGTTCACGCTGAACACGCCCTTCAGGTTCGGGTGCGCCTGAATCATGTTCTCGGTGACGGACAACGCGGTCGCGCGTTCCTGCTTGCCGTTCTGCGTATCGACGAGCTTCACGCCCGGCGACTTCGCGAGCGCCGCCTTGCAGCCGCGCACGCGTTCGAGAATCGGCACGACCGGAATGCCGTCGAGAATCGCCACTTCGCCGCTGCCGCCGATCGACTTCGCGAGGTAGTCGCACGCCATCACGCCCGCGTCGTAGTTCTTCGAGCCGACGAACGAATCGACCGGACCGTTCGCGTTCGCATCGACCGCGACCACGACGACGCCCGCCTTCTTCGCCGACATGACCGCCGACTGGATGCCGGTCGAGTCGGTCGGATTGACGAGCAGGATGTCGATCTTCTTTTGCAGCATGTCTTCGACGTCGCTGACCTGCTTGCTGACGTCGTGATGCGCGTCGGTCACGATGACCGTCGCGCCGGTCGACGCGGCCGCGTCGTTCAGCGCTTTCTGCATCGTCACGAAGTACGGGTTGTTCAGTTCCTGGAACGTCATGCCGATTTTGAGCGGCGCGGCCTGCGCGGTCTGCGCGGCCGACACAGCGACTAGCGACAAACCGAACGCGAGCGCGGCGACACGGCGCGCGAACATCATCGAAGGGTTAAGCGAAAGAGTAGACGGCTTCATGGTTGTCTCCATTTTTTGAAGTGAGCACGCCCCGTCGCGCTGTGGGCGCACAGCGCGATCGATGCGTGTTGAAACGCGAGTGGAATAAAGCTGTGAACTACCGGGCGGGCACTATGTGACCGGGTACGCGACGCCGCTACGCGACAAGCCCGGCGCAAGCACGATCGCCGGCGCGTTGTCGATGCCCCTGCCATGCGCGGCCGCCTGCTCGGAAGCATCGCGGCTCGCATCGTTCAGCTGCTGATAACGGCGAAACGTCGACGGCGCCATGCCCTTCATCGCTAGAAACTGCCGGTTGAAATTCGACAGGTTGTTGAAGCCCGCCTTGAAGCAGATGTCGGTCACGCTCAGTTCGCCGTCGGTCAGCAACTGGCACGCGAGATTGATGCGCATGCGGTTCACGTACTGCACGAACGGCAGCCCGGTATGGCGGCGGAAATAACGCGAAAACGCGCTGACGCTCTGGCCGGCGAGTTGCGCAAGCTCCGACTCGCGCAACTCGTTCGCGAGGTTCTTGCCGATATACGCGAGCACGTGATTGATGCGGGTCGCCGCGAAGCTGGTCGGATCGGCCTGATAAGCGGGACTCGCGAGCGTGTCGCGATCCGGCGCGTTGATCAGGATCTCGAGCATCGACATGAACAGCACGAGCCGGCGCAGCCCGCGCGCCGCGAGCAGTTCGAGAAAGAGCGGCTTGATCTGCGCGGATGTCTCCAGACCGAACGACAGGCCGCGACGCGCGTCGGCGAGCAGCGCCTCGACCTGACGCCACTCCGGAAAACTCTCGAGACAGTTCGATACGAACTCCTGGCCAAACTGCACGACGAGATTGCGCTGCGCGACGCTCTCGCCTTCGGGCACGTCGCTGATCCAGTTGTGCGGCAGGTTCGGCCCCATCAACACGAGGTTGCCGGGCGCGAAGCTGCCGATGTGATCGCCGACGAACATCTTGCCGGTCGTCGCGACGATCAGATGGATTTCGTACTCCGGATGAAAGTGCCAGCGCACCGTGCGATACGGATAGCCATGCGACCACACTTTGAACGATTCGTCGTGGCGTACGGCCACGATTTCGAGATCAGGTTGCACTGTCTGCCTCCATGAAGCGGCGCGCGGGAGGCACCGCCGATCTTGATCTTGTAAAGCGAAAAGTAACCGCCAAACGCGTTGGCGACCACTTTAAAAGAAACCGCGGACCGATACTTTTTTGTATTCGGGTTAGCCCCGACGCGTGCGCGGTCAAATTTGATGCAATGCAATATGAGCGGCGCGACTCGTTTTCTCGCCTCGGGCGCTCGTCGCTGCCGCCGGCGCATCGCCCATGCCGCGCTGCGCCATCAAAAGCCCGCCCCTTGCCTTGACTTTCGTTTCTCCGGGTACGATCATTCGCTCACATACAGAGCAAATGCTCTACACGCACAGAACGCGCGCCGCGAGCGCCGCGGACAAGTTTTTGGAGACACAACATGAACAGCGGGCAAGGCAGCGGCGCGGCCGCACACGTGATCCTGCACATCGGCGCGGGATCGTTTCATCGCGCGCATCAGGCGTGGTATCTGCACCGGCTGAACGAAGCGAGCACGGCCGGCGAACCGCGCTGGTCGCTGAGCGTGGGCAATATCCGCGGCGACATGAATCCGGTGCTCGAAGCGCTCGCCGCGCAGAACGGCGTCTACACGCTCGAAACCGTCACGCCGCAAGGCGAGCGCGCCTACGAGACGATCCGCTCGATCGAGCGCGTGCTGCCGTGGAGCGAAAGCCTCGACGGACTGATCGACGCGGGCGCCGATCCAGCTTGCAAGATCATCGCGTTCACCGTGACCGAAGGCGGCTATTACCTCGACGAACACGACCGGCTCGACACCGCGAATGCCGATCTCGCCGCCGACCTCGCCGGCGGCCACACGACGATCTACGGCGCGCTCGCGGCGATTCTCGACGCGCGCGTGAAGCGCGGCGCGGGACCCGTCACGCTGCAGACCTGCGACAACCTGCGCAGCAACGGCGAGCGCTTTCATGCGGGCATGAGCGAGTTTCTCGAACGACGCGGCGCGAACGAACTCGCGCAATGGTTCGACGACAACACGTCATGCCCGTGTTCGATGGTCGATCGCATCACGCCGCGTCCGACGCCCGACGTGCGCGAGCGCGTCAAGGCCGCGACCGGCGTCGACGACGCGAGTCCGGTGATGGGCGAGGCGTTCATCCAGTGGGTGATCGAAGACCGCTTCATCGCGGGACGGCCCGCCTGGGAGAAGGTCGGCGCGGAACTCGTCGATTCGGTGCTGCCGTACGAGGAAGCGAAGATCCGCATTCTCAACGCGACGCATAGCTGCATCGCGTGGGCGGGCACGCTGGTCGGCCTGAACTACATTCACGAAGGCACGCTCGACGCCGACATCCGCCAGTTCGCGTACGACTACGTGACCGAGGACGTGATCCCGTGTCTGACGCCGAGTCCGCTCGATCTCGAACGCTATCGCGACGTCGTGCTCGAGCGCTTCAGCAACCCGCATATCCTCGACACGAACCAGCGCGTCGCCGCCGATGGCTTCTCGAAGTTGCCCGGCTTCATCGCGCCGACACTCGCCGAATGCTTCGAGCGCGGCGTCACGCCGGCGGCGAGCGCGATGCTGCCCGCGTTGTTCTTCCGCTTTCTGGAACGCTGGCACACGGGCAAGCTACCCTACGCGTATCAGGACGGCGTGATGGACGAGCGCGTCGCGCACGCCTTTTTCACGGCGCCCGATCCGCTGCGCGCGTTCGCGGCCGACCGGCTGCTGTGGGGCGGCATGGCGCAGACGCCCGAGCTCGAAGCGGCGCTCGCTGGCGCGCTCGCGCGGGTCGACGCATGGCTCGCCGAACGCGGCGCGACTAGCCAGGCTTAATGCGCATGACAGCGCGCGCGATGAACCGCTAAAGTAGCGCATCCCCAACGACGAAGGTTTCGCTCCCATGTACCTTGGCATCGACCTCGGCACGTCCGAAGTGAAAGTTCTGCTGCTCGCCTCCGACGGCCGCGTGATCGGCACCGCCGGCTCGCCGTTCACCGTTTCGCGTCCGCACCAGCGCTGGGCCGAGCAGAATCCCGAAGACTGGTGGGCCGGCACGCGCACGGCGCTCGCCGCGTTGCGCGCGCGTCATCCCGACGAATTCGCGCGGATTCGCGGCATCGGCCTGTCGGGGCAGATGCACGGCGCGGTGCTGCTCGACGCGGAAAACCGCGTGCTGCGGCCCGCGATCCTGTGGAACGACATGCGCAGCGACAAGGAGTGCGCGGAGCTGACCGAGCGCGCGCCGGAACTGCACAGCGTCGCCGGCAATCTGGCGATGCCCGGTTTCACGGCGCCGAAGCTGCTGTGGGTCGCGCGTCACGAGCCGGAGATTTTCGCGAGGACTGCCTGCGTGCTGCTGCCGAAAGACTATCTGCGCCTGCAACTGACGGGCGGCAAGGTGTCCGATCCATCGGACGCGGCCGGCACATTGTGGCTCGACGTCGCGAAACGCGATTGGTCCGATTCGCTGCTCGCTGCCTGCAACATGACGCGCGCGCAGATGCCGGCGCTGCGCGAAGGCAGCGCGCCGGCCGGCACGTTGCTGCCGGAACTCGCGCGCGAATTCGGCCTGCGCGACGACGTGATCGTCGCGGCCGGCGGCGGCGACAACGCGACCAGCGCGATCGGCATCGGCGCGACGCAACCGGGCGACGGCTTCGTGTCGTTGGGCACCTCGGGCGTGCTGTGCGTGGTCGGCGACAGCTTCCGCCCGAACCCGGCCTCCGCCGTGCACGCGTTCTGTCATGCGATCCCGGACCGCTGGCATCAGATGAGCGTGGTGCTGTCGGCGGCGAGCTGTTTGCGCTGGGTCTGCAAGCTGACGTCGACCGACGAGCCGACGCTGCTCGCCGAAATCGAGGCGCTGCCCGCCGAGGCCTTGACCACCGCGCCGCTCTTTTTGCCGTATCTGTCGGGCGAGCGCACGCCGCACAACGACCCCTATGCGCAAGGCGTATTCTTCGGCATGACTCACGCAACCGACCGCGCGCTGCTCGGCTACGCGGTGCTCGAAGGCGTGACGCTCGCGCTGACCGACGGCCTCGACGCCCTGCGCGCGGCCGGCACCGAGGCGAAGGTGTTGTCGCTGCTCGGCGGCGGCGCACGCAGCGACTACTGGGCCCAGTTGCTCGCCGATGCGCTCGACACCGTCACCGTCAAGCACGGCGGCGGCGAAACCGGCGCGGCGCTCGGCGCGGCGCGTCTCGGCTGGCTCGCCGCCGGTGGCGAGCCGGCCACCGTGCTGACCAAGCCGCCTGTCGAAAAGGAGTTCACGCCGAATCCGCGCCGCCACGCGCAATTGCGCACCCGGCTCGAAGCGTATCGCGCGCTGTATCGCCACGTACGGCCGCTGTTCGATCCCGCGCGCGCACCGCTCGCCTGAGCGTCAACCGCGGCCGGCCCGCGCGACAGACGCGCCGCCGGCCGCTATCATCGGCGCACTTCAACCGAAACCTCATCGTGCCCAGGTCCACAGAAAAACTCGATCTCGCCACACGCGCCGCGTGGCTTTATTACGTCGCGGGCAATACCCAGAACGAAATCGCCGAGAAGCTGCAGGTATCGCGGCCGGTCGCGCAGCGGCTCGTCGCGTTCGCGGTCGAAAAGAACCTGATCCGCGTGCGGGTCGATCACAAGCTCGCTGATTGCCTGTCGCTCGCCGATCAGCTGTCGAAGCGCTATGGCCTCAGCATGTGCGAGATCGTGCCGATCGACGGCGATACGCCCGAGGAAGTCGACCGTAAGCTCGCGGTGGCCGGCGCGCAGGTGATGGAGCGCTATCTGAGCGAGGAAAAGCCGATGGTCGTCGCGGTCAGCAGCGGCCGCACGCTGAAGGCCGCGGTCGATCAGATCGCGCAGCTAGACCGTCCGCAGCATCGGTTGGTATCGATGGTCGGCGCGATCGCGCAGGACGGCTCCTCGAACCGTTACGACGTCGCGCTGCACATTTCGGAAAAGACCGGGGGCAAGTATTTTCTGCTGCCCGCGCCGCTGCTCGCCGACAGCGAGGCCGAGCGCGCGCAGTGGTGCAATCACCGTCTCTATCGGATCGTCGAATCGCTGTCGGCGCAGGCCGATGTCGCGTTCGTCGGCATCGGCAACATTGGGATGAGTTGTCCGTTGCACGAGGACGGCTTCATCACGGAAGGCGAGGTGAACGAGTTGATGCACAACGGCGCGGTCGCCGAAATGCTCGGCCTGCCAATCGATGCGGCCGGCGCGCACGTCGAATCGCCGACCGGCCGACGCGTGACGAGCATTGCGCTCGACACGCCGCCGCGCCGGCCGACCATCGGCTTCGCGGGCGGGCTGCGCAAGCGCGAGGCGCTGATCGCGGTGCTCAAGGGGGGGTGGTTGTCGGGGCTCGTGACCGACGAGGTGTGCGCGCGGGCAGCGTTGGAGGCGTGAAACGGTGCCCGCAGAAGAAGCGGGCGCGATCGGTGTAGACGCGCCGTAAGTTGGCGTAGCCGAGAGTGTTACTCGCTCAGGATCTGCTTCAACTCCATAAGAAGCGAGGCGGTCGTGTGACCCCACAGGTCTGGCGAACAATCTTGGCCGTAAGCCTCGTCAAATGCCTTGTCCAGATCTGGATGTTCGCCCTTGAATCGCTCTATCTCGGACAGCACCCTTTCATGCGCGTCCACAGGCGTCCCCTGTTTGTAGCATTCAACGACCTCCGCGAGTGTGTCTCCTGAAAGGTCGTAATCCTGATTGAGGTAGGCTCGGAAGAAATGACCAAGCTCTGGATAAGTTGACTGGTTTTTCATGACTTAACCGAAGACGTCAAATCAATCTTCATCTTCAAGCCAGATACAGAAATATCGCCCATCCCCACTACTTATAACAATACCTGAGTCAAAGGTCGAGCCCGTAAGACCATTCCACGAATCCGATGATGGTGATTCCTTGTTCGAAAAATACCTACTTTCTTTTGATTCATTTTCAGAAATTATTTTTTCAGCAAGCTCTTCCGCTTTACTCCTGCCCATGCATTCACAATCATAAGCCTGCCCTTTCCATAGCAGGTTCGTGAGAATAGCAACGGCCCCGGCTCTATCATGGCGCACAAGCATCGCCTCATCTTGAGTCAGGCCGAATTTGGACAGTACCAGGGACAGGTCATTTGAATAGTCCAGTACATTGGAAATTCTAACCATCGTTGGGCCTCTCGCCGCGAGGATATCTGCGATTAGACTCATTTTCACTTCCCTAAATTAGGCATCCAGATAAGCGGTGAGAATATAGTATGGCATTCCATTGTATGCCTGATGTCGAAGAATAACAGTGACCTTGCTCGAACTTATCAAGTTTTTTGATTTTTTGAACAAGGTGTAGCCAACATTTTTCCCGACATCTTTCTTTAAAGCCAAATCTCGTGATGGTGAAGCAACCCACGACTTTATCGCAATGGCGTTCGCCTGCATCGTCTCCGAGATGGCCCATTCCGCCGCAGCAATATTCGCAAATGACGAGACCCGATCTCGCCACGGTTCCTTCAACAATCTCTCTGAGAATTGTGCCTCAGTGCGCCCCACATGTTTCAGCAGCGTGTGCCCGCCAATCCCGCTGCCCGCCTTCGCTTCGTGCATCATCAAGTTGATCCGGCCCAATGTGATCTCGGACGCCCGCACTGCCTTGATCGATCCCGCCACGCCTGCCGACACTGCGATATCGAGCGACAGGCCGATATTGTTGGCCATGTCGGGGCTGGCCTTTATAGTTTCGGCCAACTTCGCTGTACCGCGTTGGATCAGCGTGGAGGAATCTCGCCCGGTCCAAACCTGTCGCAGACCTGCTGCTGCGGTATCCGAGCCATGCACGCCAAACACAATGCACCCGGCCTTGCTTGCCATCGTCGGCTCTGGCAGCACGCATAACGCACCCGCGCCGACCATTTCCAATACTCCGCCGACAACCTGCAAACCGCCCCATAAACGGTTCGAAAGCATCTCAGTCTGGCTAATCGACTGACGGGCCCAGAACGGCCGCCATTTGCGGGGCGCTCAGTACGACGCGGACGCCGTCTGACTCATTCACCTGTGACATGCAAAATTCCTCTTCTTTTTTTCTCGGACTTTCACATTAACCGGTGGATTCACTGTCCGGCTATGGGCGAAGGATGATTCGGAGAGAAGGGGAAAGTCTGGTGTAGCGGCCCGCTGTAGTGATGCAGGACAGGATATGACCGGAAAATCGCGGCGTGCGTGATGTTGCGCCTGGTCCCGCCCGATGCAGAACAGGCACCGTGCATCGGGCTACGGAAAATTCGGAGTCGTCCGAATCTTGAGAGACGGTCAGCACGGCAGCATCGGAACCCCATAAAGACATAAGAGGGTTTCGATATGCCCGGTGCTGATAACGCCGAGGGAGTGAAGGTCGTACTGAGTGCTCCGCAACTTGCGGCCGTGCTATCCCGCCAGTCGATCAGCCAGACGGAGATGCTTTCCAACCGGCTTTGGGGCGGGTTGCAGGTCGTCGGCGGCGTGCTGGAAATGGTTGGTGCGGGTGCGTTGTGCGTCTTGCCCGACCCGACGATGGCGAGCAAAGCCGGGTGTGTCGTGTTCGGGGTACATGGTTCGGACTCGGCGGCGGCGGGCCTGCGGCAGGTCTGGACTGGTCAGGACACGGTCACGCTGACCCAGCAGGGCACGACGAAACTCGCTGAAGCGATGAAGGCGAGCCCCGACATGGCGAACAATATCGGCCTGTACCTCGATATCGCCGTGCCATTCGGCTTTGCTGGCTCGATCAGGGCGGCACGCGCTGCGCGCGTCACGATGGGCCGGGTTAACCTGCAAATGCACGAGGCAAAAGCGGGCAGCCGGATCGGTGGACATACGCTTTTGAAACATGTCGGGAGGACTGAAGCGCAGTTGCGGGAGAGGCTCAGGCTGGAGCCGGAAAAGAAAGTAGTTTCGTCTTTCGTAAATCTTGAGGAGGCGGAGTGGGCTATATCGGAAACAATGCGCGCAAATGCCTTGCAGATTCACGCATGGACAAAAGCAGCACCAAACCGGGTTTTGACGCTGAGAAAGGACGTTGCAAGAAAAGTTGGATACGCATTGGTCAGGAAGACCGACAGGTTGGTAGATAGCAGTAAAGTGGAGGTTGTCTTGAAGTACGGGGCGTATAACGGGATGCCGTACTACATCCTCACAGCTATGCTCGATAAGTGATTGGTGGGTATTGATGCATGAAATATTACGATCTGGGGCAATTGATCCTTGGCTACTTCAATGAAGATTTCGACTACTGGGGAAACACAATTGAAGAGTTGGTCCGGGCTTGTGCAAGCGGATGCACGCCAGACATGATCAACGCGACGGTGGCCGACATAGACCGGTTCAAGAGAGATCATGCTGGAAATCTTGACGCGGCCTTCGAGGAGGAATTTGGCTACCAGTGCGATCCGACAGCGTGGGAGCAGACCACTGAGGCTTTCCTTGACAAGCTTAAGCGTCTTCTTCTGAGTGAGTAGCCTGCGCTTCCTCGCACCAGAGGGCTCCCCGCCGTCCGGTAGGTTTTCCGCGCTTTTCATTTCACCTGGCAACCCAAAGCGCGTAACGCCCTCTAGCGACAGCGCTTTGCGTGCGCCTCACGCACCGCCAAGGCGCGCCAACGCGCGTGCGGGCTCGCCGCCCTCCATCCTGAAAGCGCAAACCTTGCCCGCAACAGACGGCGCGTGCGCCTCCTGCTTATGCAATCCGTCATCGCGCGATCACGCCGCCAGCACCTCAACAATCTTGCGCTGGAACGCCTTGCCTTCGCTATCAAACAGATGGCAATGCTCGGGCGTCGCGCCCAGCTTCTGCGTATTGCCCTTCGCATGCCGTTCGAGCGGCGGAATCCGCGCGATCAAACCCTCGGGCGCGACGCTCGACTCCGCGTACAGATATGCGGCATCGCCGAGCGATTCGACCGTCATCGTGCGTGCCTCGATACCATCCTCGGTCGTGCTGACGTGCAGATGCTCGGGGCGGATGCCGACCGTCACCTTGTCGCCCTGCTTGGCCGCGCCCGGCTCGACCAACACGCGCTGCGTCTCGCCGGTCTCGTAACGCACCGAGACGCCGTCATGCGACACCGACTGCACGACGCCTTCCATGAAGTTCATCTTCGGCGAGCCGATGAAGCCGGCGACGAAGCGGTTCGCCGGCGCGTGATACAGCATCGTCGGACTGCCAACCTGCTCCAGATTGCCCGCCGACAACACGACGATCTTGTCGGCCAAAGTCATCGCCTCGACCTGGTCGTGCGTCACGTAGATCATCGTCGTCTTCAGCTCGTCGTGCAGGCGCGCGAACTCGAGGCGCATCTTCACGCGCAGCGCGGCGTCGAGATTCGACAGCGGCTCGTCGAACAGAAACACCTTCGGCTTGCGCGTGATCGCGCGGCCGATCGCGACGCGCTGACGCTGGCCACCCGACAGCTGCTTCGGCTTGCGATCGAGCAGATGGTCGATGTGCAGGATCTTCGCCGCGTTGCGCACGGCTGAGTCGATCTCCGGTTTTTTCGCGCCGGCGAGCTTCAGGCCGAACGCCATGTTGTCGTACAGCGTCATGTGCGGATACAGCGCGTACGACTGGAACACCATTGCGATGCCGCGCTTGGCCGGCGGCACGTCGTTCATGCGCACGGCGTCGATGTTCAGATCGCCGCCCGTGATGTCCTCGAGGCCCGCGATCATCCGCATCAGGGTCGATTTGCCGCAACCGCTCGGCCCGACGAACACGACGAACTCGCCATCGGCGATGTCGAGATTGATGTCGCGCATCACTTCGTTTTCGTCGTAGGCCTTTCTGATGTTGCGCAAGGTTACGCTTGCCATGATGTGTCTCCGTGTAATGCCGTTCGATGCTGCTCGTTACTTCATGCTGCTACCTGATGCCGTGTCACGTCGCGTGCATTCGTGCGCTCATGGCGCCGCGGCCGTCGCGCAGAGCGTCCATTGCGCGACGAGGTCGGGCAACTGCCGCATGTCCTCGAACACGTGACGCGCGCCCGCCGCGTGCAATCGATCGATCTGCGCATCGCTCGCATGACCGCCGCCGATAAAGCCCAACACCGCCATGCCCGCCGTGGCCGCCGCCGTGACGCCGGTCACGCTGTCCTCGACGACGAGGCACGCACCCGGCGCGAGCCCGAAGCCTTGCGCCGCCGCCAGGTACACGTCCGGCGCGGGCTTCGGATTCGGCACCGCGTCGGCGCAGAACAGCCGCTCGCCGAAGAAACGCTTCAGGCCCGTGCGCGCCAGCACCGTCTCGACGTAGGGCCGGAAGCTATTGCTCGCGCAGCCTTTGACGAGCGGCACCTGGGTCAGCGCCATCTCGATGCCGTCGACGGCGGGCGCCTCGATCGCCGCCGCTTCGACCGCGCGGCGGATCGCATCGATATCGTCGGCGCCGAGCTGTTTGCCGAGCTGAGTCGCGGTGTCCTGCAACACGCGCTCGATGCGCAGCCCGAGCAGCGGCAGCACGACCGGCGCGGCGTCGATGCCGGGCCAGCGCGCCTCGAGTTCGCGCACCAGCATGCGCGCGGCCACCGCTTCGCTGTCGATCAGCACGCCGTCGCAATCGCAGATCAACGCATAGCGCACGACGCCCGGGCCAACCGTCATTTGACGGCCCCGAACGTGAGCCCGCGCACCAACTGCTTCTGCGACAGCCAGCCGACGATCAGGATCGGCGCGACCGCCAGCAGCGAAGCGGCCGACAACTTGGCCCAGAACAAACCTTCAGGACTCGAATACGACGCGATGAACACGGTCAGCGGCGCCGCGTTCGAGCTCGACAGGTTGATGCTCCAGAACGCCTCGTTCCACGACAGGATCACGAGCAGCAGCGCGGTCGACGCGAGCCCGGGCAGCGCCATCGGCATCAGCAGATAGACGATCTCCTGCCACGTCGCCGCGCCGTCGATGCGCCCGGCTTCGAGAATGTCGCGCGGAATCTCGGCGAAGTACGTGAACGCCATCCAGACCGCGATCGGCAGATTGATCAGCGTGTAGACGATGATCAGGCCCGACACGGTATCCAGAAGGCCGGTGTTTTTCCACAGCAGATAGATCGGCACCAGCACGCCGACCGACGGCATCATCTTCGTCGACAGCATCCACAGCAGCACTTTCTGCGTGCGGCGCGTCGGGAAAAACGCCATCGCGTACGCGCACGGCACCGCGAGGATCAGGCACAGCAGTGTGACGCCGACCGAGATCAGTATCGAGTTCCACGCGAACGCGAAGTAGTTGCTGCGCGCGAACACCTCGCGGAAGCTGTCGAGCGTCGGCACGAAAAACAGCGACGACGCATAGGCCTGCTGCTCGGTCTTGAACGCGGTGATCGTCATCCAGAAGATCGGGAAGAACAGCAGCAGCGCGACGAGCCACGCGATCACGCCGGGAATGCCGCGACGAATCGTGTCGAACGGCGATTTGGTCGGCACCGCGACCGGCTGCGTCGTCGATGCCGTAGTGGAGGCAACGTGGCTCATTTTTCGTACTCCCCTTTCAGGTTCTTCGCGAGCATCCGCACGAGGAAGATCGACACGATGTTGGCCAGCACGACCGCGAGAATACCGCCCGCCGAGGCGAGACCGACGTCGAACTGTTGCAGGCCCAGCGCGAAGATCAGGTACGACAGGGTGGTGGTCGCGTTGCCCGGACCGCCGCCCGTGGTCGTATAGATCTCGGCGAAGATCGACAGCAGAAAAATCGTCTCCATCATCACGACGACCGCGATCGCACGTCGCAGGTGCGGCAGCGTGATGTAGAAGAACATCGAGAACGGACCGGCGCCGTCGATCTTCGCGGCTTCCTTCTGCTCCTGGTCGAGCGACTGGATCGACGTGAACAGGATCAGGAACGCGAACGGCAGCCACTGCCACGCGACGATCATGATCACCGCGGTGAGCGGATAGTCGGCGAACCAGTCGATCGGCTGCATGCCGAGCGCCCGCATGCCCTGCGCGACGAGGCCGTACACCGGGTGCAGGATCATGTTCTTCCAGATCAGCGCGCTGACCGTCGGCATCACGAAGAACGGGCCGATCGCGAGCAGGCGGGCCACACCCTGCCCGTAGAACTTGCGGTCGAACAGGATCGCCATCAGCACGCCGCCGCCCACGGTGATCACGAGCACCCATACGATCAGCTCGATCGTATGCGCGATCGACGGACCGAACGACGGATCGGTCGCGAGATAGCGGTAGTTGTCGAGACCGGCGAAGCCGCGCAGATCGGGATTGAGCAGGTTGTAGTGCGAGAACGAGAACCAGATCGTCATCGCGAGCGGAATGACCATCCACAGCACGAGCACGCCGACCGACGGCGCCACGAGCCAGCGGGCCGAATTGGCCTTACGCTCCTCGCGTTCTTTTTCTGTCTGGGGATGGGTTTGCATCAGAGGTAGGCGCAAAGGACGCATGATGGACCACCTGTTCGGTAATGCGCGGAGCGTTCGCCGGAGCCGCGTATGTGCGACGCGGCGTGCCGTGCCTGAATGGCGCACGACACGCGCCGCATCGCATGGGCGCAGACGAACGGCCGCCCTGCTGCATGAGCCGCATCGGTCGATGCGGCGGGCCTGCCGGGTTACTTCTGATAACCCGCCTGCTTGACCGCGCGATTCGCGGCCGCGTTGCCGGCCGCGAGTGCCTGGTCGACCGTCATCTGACCGGCGATCGCGCCGGAGATGCTCTGCCCAACCACCGTGCCGAACGACTGGAATTCGGGAATTCCGACGAACTGCACACCCGTGTACGGGACCGGCTTCAAGGTCGGATGATCCGGGTCGGCGGTCTGGATCGCCTTTAGCACGAAGTCGCCGAACGGCGCGGCCTGCTTGTACTCGGGGCGCGCGTAGGTGGACTCGCGCGTGCCCGGCGGCACCGAGGCCCAGCCCTCATCCTTCGCGACCATGTCAATGTACTCCTTCGAGGTCGCCCACTCGATGAACTTCTTCGCCGCATCTTGCTGCTTCGACGACTTCGGAATCGCGAGCGCCCACGCCCACAGCCAGTGCGAGCCCTTCGGCGTGACCTCGATCGGCGCAGCCGCGAAGCCGACCTTGTCGGCGATCTGCGACTGCTGCTTGTTGTAGAGCATGCCGGCCGCGACCGTCGCGTCGATCCACATCGCGCACTTGCCCGACGACATCAGCGTCAGGTTTTCGTTGAAGCCGTTCGAGCTCGCTCCCGGAGGACCGTCCTTCCTCAGCAGATCGACGTAGAACGTTATCGCCTTCTTCCATTCCGGCGAGGTCAGCTGCGCGTGCCACTTCTCGTCGAACCAGCGGCCGCCGAAGGTGTTCACGACCGTCGTGGCGTACGCCATATTCTCGCCCCAGCCCGCCTTGCCGCGCAGGCAGATGCCGTATTGCTCCTTGGACTTGTCGGTGAGCTTGTCGGCGAATTGGGCGATCTGGTCGTAGGTCGGCTGGTCGGGCATCTTCAGACCGGCCTTGTCGAACAGATCCTTGCGGTAATAGGTCATCGAGCTTTCGACGTAAAACGGCAGCGCGTACAGCTGGCCGTTCGCGGACAGGCCGTCGCGGGCCGTCTTCACGACGTCGTTGAGGTCATAGCTCGCCGGCAGGTTGGTGATCGGCGCGAGCCAGCCGCGCTTGCCCCATTGCGGGGTTTCATACGCGCCGATCGTCATTACGTCGAACTGGCCGCTGCCGGTCGTGATGTCGGTCGTCGCGCGCTGACGCAGCACGTTTTCCTCGAGGATCACCCAGTTCAGCTTGATGTCCGGATTCGCTTTTTCGAACGCGGGCGACAGCTTCTTCAACTCGATCATGTCCGGATTGTTCAGCGTCGCGATCGTCACCGTCGCCGCCGATGCGCTCAGCGCGAAGCAGGTGGCCGCGCCGGCACCGGCTGCCTTCAGCGCGAATTTGAAAGCTGGTTTCATCGTTGTCTCCTTTCTCGTACGTTATGTGATGCTGCGTTCGTTTGACGGAATGACGCGCCGCTCAGAGCAGTCAACGTGCCCGCTCCCTGCTCTTGATTCAGCTCATCCAGTTGCCGCCGTCGACGTTCAGCGTCTGCGCGGTGATGTAGTCGGCATCGGCCGACGCGAGGAACAGCGCGGCGCCGGTCAGGTCGTCGGGCACGCCCATGCGGCCGAGCGGCACGGCCTCGCCGACGAGGCGCTTCTTCTCGCCGAGCGGCCGGTTCTCGTAGCGCGCGAACAGCGCGTCGACCTCGTTCCACATCGGCGTGTCGACGACGCCCGGCGCGATGCCGTTCACATTGATCTTATGCGGCGCGAGCGCGAGCGCCGCGGACTGCGTATAGCTCAACACCGCCGCCTTGGTCGCGCAGTAGTGCGACACGAGCGCCTCGCCGCGCCGCCCGGCCTGCGACGACATATTGATGATCTTGCCGCCACGGCCCTGCTCGACCATCTGCCGCGCGACCGCCTGCATCAGGAAGAACATGCCCTTCACGTTGACCGCGAACAGGCGGTCGAACACGTCCCAGGATTCGTCGAGAAGCGGGCGCATGTCGAACAGCGCCGCATTGTTGAACAGGATGTCGATCTGGCCGAAGCAGCCGAGCGTGCTCGTGACGATGCGCTCGATGTCCTCGCGGCGCCGGACGTCGGCGCTGACGCTCAACACGCGCTCGCCGTAGATGCCGCGCAGCGCGCCGCCGAGGCTGTCGGTCGGCTTCACGTCGACCAGCACGCAGCGCGCGCCCTCGTCGAGATAGCGCAGGGCTACCGCTTCACCGATACCGCTGGCCGCGCCCGTCAGAATGGCGACTTTGTCCTGCAATCGTGCCACTGCCTGTCTCCGCTTCGTTTTTACATGTTGGCGCGCGGTGAGCGAACGCTCATCACGCGAACAATTGCTCGGCTAGTGATCGAATGATCGGATACGGACCGAATCATGTCAAGGCACGCGGACGAATTTCGATGGTGCAGCGCGGCAGGAGCAAGCCCATTGCGCCATGGGTCGCCACGACGCGTTCGCTGCGTGCCGCCGAGCGAAGATTCGCGCCGCTGACAAAAAATCGCGCTACGTTATATCATTTCGACTTTGCAGCCCGCTCGGGGGCCGCCTTGTCAGGAGATTCACGCCGATGACTACCTCGCTCGCCGAACAGCACGCCTTGCGGCTTGCACATGCGGACGCGCACGCCGCGGCGCAGGGGCTCGCGCTGACGCCGCTGCGCCGCCAGGTGTACGCGGCGATCGTCGCGAGCGAGCGGCCGGTCGGCGCGTACGAGTTGCTCGACGCGCTCGCGCCCGAGCGCGGTCGCATGCCGCCGACCACCGTCTATCGCGCGCTCGACTTCCTCGTCGCGCACGGCTTCGTGCACCGGATCGAATCGAAGAACGCGTTCGTCGCCTGCTGCGAAATCGGCGTGCCGCATCGCAGCCAGTTCCTGATGTGCGACGGTTGCGGCGCGACCGTCGAGATTCCCGGCGACGAGCTCGCCGACCGCCTGTCGCACAGCGCACCCGCGCATGGCTTCGAGGTGCATCGTCAGGTGATCGAGCTAAGTGGACTGTGCGGGCCATGTGCGCGGGCGGCGAAGCCTGGCGGCGCCGGCGGCGCAGCAGGCAATTCGTCGTGATCAGATGCGCGGCGCCGCGCCAAGCGCCACCCCATATTTGGCCTTGCCACCGCGAGTGGCTGATTCAACTCTCACCCAGCAGGAAACAACGATGAAAACAACCGGCTTGATGTTGTCCAGAGCGCACCGCGCGCTGAAGCGTTCGACGTCTGTGCGCACCCATCTGTGCACCTGCCTGCTCGCGATCGCGGCGCTCGGCTTCGGCCACAACGCGTTCGCCGCCGACGCGAAAATTCCGGTCGTCGCCGCGGAGAACTTTTATGGCGACGTGGTCCGGCAACTCGGCGGCGATCGCGTCGACGTGACCAGCATCCTCAGCAACCCGGACCAGGACCCGCATCTGTTCGAAGCGAGCCCGGCCACCGCGCGCGCGTTGCAGCACGCGAGCCTCGTCGTCTACAACGGCGCCGACTACGATCCGTGGATGGCGAAGCTGCTGGCCGCGTCGAAAGGCGCGCATCGCACGGTGATCATCGCGGCCGACCTCGTCGGCAAAAAAGGCGGCGACAATCCGCACCTGTGGTACGACCCGGCGACGATGCCGAAAGTCGCGCGCGCGGTCTGCGACGCACTCAGCGCTGCTGACCCGGCGCACAAGCCGGCGTACGATGCGAACCTCGCGCAGTTTCTCGATTCGCTGAAGCCGATCGACGCGAAGGTCGCCGAGCTGCACGGCCGCTATGCGGGCTTGCCGGTCACGGCGACGGAGCCGGTGTTCGGCTATATGTCTGACGCGATTGGCCTCGCCATGCGCAACCAGCGCTTCCAGCTCGCCACGATGAACGACACCGAAGCGAGCGCGGCCGATATCGCCGCGTTCGAACGCGATCTGCGTGAGCGGCGCGTGCGCGTGCTGATCTATAACAGCCAGGCCACCGAGGCGCTGACCAAACGCATGCTGAAGCTCGCGCAACAATCGAAGGTACCGACGATGAGCGTCACCGAAACCCTGCCGGCCGGCAAGACCTATCAGACGTGGATGCTGACGCAGCTCGATGCATTGCAGAAAGCGCTCGCGGCGGGTGACACGAACGGCGCGATCGGCGCGACCAGCGCGGGCGCGAAAGGAAAGGCTCCATGATTCCGACTGGCCATCAAACGCCAGCAGGTGCGCAATCAGGCGCACCCACCGCGCGCGGCGACCGGCCCGTGCTCGAACTCGACAACGCGACGCTCGATCTGGGCGGCCGCACGATCCTGCGCGACACCAGCTTCGTCGTGAACCAGGGCGAGTTCATCGGCGTGCTCGGGCCCAACGGCGCGGGCAAGACGACGCTGATACGCGCGGTGCTCGGCCTCGTGCCGGCCGCGGGCGGCGCGATCCGCGTGCTCGGGCAGACGGTCGAGCGCGGCAACGCGTCGATCGGCTATATGCCGCAGACGCGCAGCGCGCTCGCCGGCCGTCGCGTGCGCGGCCGCGATCTGGTCGCGATGGCAGCCGATGGTCATCGCTGGGGCTTGCCGCATGCGGATGCAAAAACGCGCGCGGACGTCGATCGGGTGCTAGAGCTCGTCGGCGGGACGAATCTGTCGAAGCGGCCACTGTCGGAGTTGTCGGGCGGCGAACGGCAGCGGCTCCTGCTCGCGCAATGTCTGCTCGGCAATCCGAAACTGCTGCTGCTCGATGAACCGTTGATCAGTCTCGATCCGCATCACCAGAAGAGCGTCGTCGAACTGGTGCGGCGCGTGCAGCAGGAGCTCGGCATCGCGGTGCTGTTCTCCGCGCACGAACTCAATCCGCTGCTGAACTCGATCGATCGCGTGCTGTATCTCGGCAACGGCGTCGCGGCGCTCGGCACCGTCGACGAAGTGATCACGCGGCCGGTGCTGTCGCGTCTGTACGGCTCGCCGATCGACGTGATGCGCGTGAACGGCCGCATCTTCGTGATGTCGGGCGGCGTCGAAGTCGAGAAGCACGATCACGAGCACGAACACGACGAGGACGGCGGACATACGCATTCGCACAGCCACTCGCACAGTCACCCAGACCCGCACGACTCACGCGACGGACACACGCACGATGTTTGAATACGATTTCATGGTGAATGCATTCGCGGCCTCGGGGATCGTCGCGGTGCTGGCCGGCGTGGTCGGCTATTTTCTGGTGATGCGCGGACAGACGTTCGCGGGCCACGCGCTGTCGCACGTCGGCTTCACCGGCGCGACCGGCGCGGTGCTGATCGGCATCTCGCCTCTCTGGGGGATGATCGGCTTCACGCTCGCGGCCGGTGTGGGCATGGGCGCGCTCGGCGAACGGCTCGCCGGCCGCGACGTCGCGATCGGCGTAATCCTTTCCTTGTCGCTCGGCTTTGGGCTGCTGTTTCTGCATTTCTTCACCGCCTACGCGACGCAGGTGACGGCGCTGCTGTTCGGCAACGTGCTCGGCGTCAATGCAGCGACGCTCGGTGTGCTCGCGGCGTTGGGCGTCGTCAGTCTGGCCGCGCTCGCGGCCATCATGCGGCCGCTGCTGTTCGCGTCGCTGCAACCGGAGCTGGCCGAAGCGAAAGGCGTGTCGCTGCGCCGCGTGTCGGTGCTGTTTCTCGCGATCGCCGCGCTAGCCGTCGCCGCTTGCACGCAGATCGTCGGCGTGCTGCTCGTGTTCACGCTGATGGTGGGGCCGGCCGCCGCCGCGCAGAACCTGAGCACGCGGCTGTCGACGGGTCTCGTGCTCGCGGCCGGGTTCGCGCTCGCTCAGGCGTGGCTCGGGCTGACGCTCGCGTTCTATACCGATTGCCCGACGAGCTTCTGGATCACCGCGCTGTCGGCGGTGGTGTATGGCGGGAGTCTGTTGAAGCGGCATTGAGCGGCGCTTACGCCGATCAAATGAAAAAACGGCGGCACATGAAGTGCCGCCGTTTTTTTTGCCCCGCGTTTTACGACGTTGTTCAGCCGAGCAACACCTTCGCGTGATGCGCGAGATGATCCTCGACGAACGTCGAGATGAAGTAGTAGCCGTGGTCGTAACCCGCATGCCGGCGCAACGCCAGTGGCTGACCCGCGGCCTTGCACGCCGCTTCGAATACGTCGGGATTGAGCTGCGTGGGCAGGAACTGATCCGCGAGCCCCTGATCGACGAGAATCCCTTCCGCGAACTTGTGCGTCGCTTGCGAAACCAGCTCGCTCGCGTCGTACTGCTTCCACGCTTCACGGTTCTCGCCGAGATAACCGCTAAACGCCTTCTCGCCCCACGGACAACGCATCGGCGCCGCGATCGGCGCGAACGCCGACACCGACCGATAAATGTCCGGATTGCGCAGCGCGAGCATCAGCGCGCCGTGGCCGCCCATCGAATGACCGAAGATGCCGAGACGCGCGCCATCGATCGGCAGGTTCGCAAGCGCCGTTTCGCGCAGCTCGTCGCGCACGTACGAGTACATGCGGTAGTTCCGCGCCCACGGCTCCTCGGTCGCGTCGACATAAAAGCCCGCGCCGACGCCGAAGTCCCACGCATCGCTCTCGCCTGGCACGCCCGCGCCGCGAGGGCTCGTATCCGGCGCGATCAGCGCGACGCCGTGCCGGGCCGCGAAGCGCTGCGCGCCGGCCTTGATCGCGAACGTCTCTTCTGTGCAGGTCAGCCCCGCGAGGTAGAACAGCGCGGGCACCTTCGCATTGCCCCGCAACGTCTGCGCCGGCAGATAGACCGAGAAGCGCATCGGCAGACCGATGGTGCGCGACTCGTGCCGGTAAAAGCGCTGCTCGCCGCCGTGGCAGGCGTGCGACGATAGTAGTTCGAGCATCGCGACGCTCCTCGCTTAGTAGAGCACGACCGAGCGGATCGACTCGCCCTTCTTCATCAGCTCGAAGCCCTCGTTGATGCGCTCGAGCGGCAGACGGTGCGTAATCAGATCGTCGATATTGATCTTTCCTTCCATGTACCAGTCGACGATCTTCGGCACGTCGGTGCGGCCTCGCGCGCCGCCGAACGCCGAGCCCTTCCACTCGCGGCCCGTCACCAGCTGGAACGGCCGCGTGCTGATCTCTTCGCCCGCCGCCGCGACGCCGATGATGAACGACTGCCCCCAACCCTTGTGCGTGCATTCGAGCGCCTGGCGCATCACCTTCACGTTGCCGATGCATTCGAACGAGTAGTCGGCGCCGCCGTCGGTCAACTGCACGATGTGATCGACGACGTTCTCGACTTCGTTCGGGTTGATGAAGTGCGTCATGCCGAACTTCTTCGCGAGTTCGACGCGGCCCGGGTTGAGATCGACACCGATGATCTTGTCCGCGCCGACCATCTTCGCGCCTTGAATCACGTTCAGCCCGATACCGCCGAGCCCGAACACCACCACGTTGGCACCCGCCTCGACCTTCGCCGAATACACGACCGCGCCGACGCCGGTCGTCACGCCGCAGCCGATGTAGCAGATCTTGTCGAACGGCGCGTCTTCACGCACCTTAGCGACCGCGATCTCCGGCACGACGATGTAGTTCGAGAACGTCGACGTCCCCATGTAGTGGAACAGCGGCTTGCCATCGAGCGAGAAGCGCGAGGTCGCGTCGGGCATCAGGCCCTTGCCCTGCGTCGCGCGGATCGCCTGGCAGAGATTCGTTTTGCGCGACAGGCAGAACTTGCACTGACGGCATTCGGGCGTGTAGAGCGGAATCACGTGATCGCCCTTCTTCAGCGTGCCGACGCCCGGCCCGACATCGACGATCACGCCCGCGCCTTCGTGGCCGAGAATCGCCGGGAAGATGCCTTCGGGATCGGCGCCCGACAGCGTGTAGTAGTCGGTGTGGCAGATGCCCGTCGCCTTCACTTCGATCAGGACTTCACCGGCGCGCGGACCTTCGAGATCGACTTCCTCGATCGTCAACGGGGCGCCGGCTTTCCATGCGATTGCTGCTTTGGTCTTCATCGTCAATGCTCCTGTGAGTCCGTGAGTGCGTGAATGCGAAATGGCATCGCGTGCCGGCGACTACGTGACACGCGAAAAGCGTCATGGTATTGCATAGTGCGTGAAGGCTGCGGCGCCGATGGCTGCGCTCGGCACCGTGTTCAACGCCGTCGCTGTCACTTCGCTTCGCCCGGCGCGCTACCACCGAACCACGGCTCGACCCGGCCATACAGATCGACGAAGCGCGCATAGCGTTCAGCAAGCGCCGCATCGCCTCGTGGACCCGCGACGCGCGTCGCGCCCGGCGCGAGCGCGGCGAGATCGCGCGTCTGCCAGTGGCCGCACGCGAGACCGCCGAGGATCGCCGCGCCGCGCGGCGCCGCGTTCGGGCAATCGACCGCATGCAGGTCGACGTCGAGCGCATCGGCGAGCAGTTGTCGCCAGCGCGCGTCGACGGAGCCGCCGCCCGCGAGCTTGAGCGCCGTCACCGGCGCGCCGCTCGCGCGAATCGCATCGAGCCCCGCGCGCAACGAGAACGCGACGCCCTCGAACGCGGCACGCATCATCGCGCCGCGCGTATGCTCGAGCGACAAACCGAGCCAGCCGCCGCGCGCCTGCGGGTTCAGCCACGGCGTGCGCTCGCCGGTCAGGTACGGCAGGAAGCTCAGCGTCGACGCCACTTCAGCGGCGGCATGAGCCCTCGCATCAGCCGCATCGTCAAATGCCTCTCGGTAAGCCTCCGCCCACCCAAACGACAGCCACCCGCGCACCCGCTCCAGCGCGATGCCGACGTTCTGCATCGCCGCCATCCGATACCAGTGATCGCTCGCCGCGCGATAGCGATGCAAGCCCTTCAGCGGCGCAGGCTCGTCGTTCGCGAGCACGACGATCTGTCCGCCGGTGCCGGTCGTCAGCAGCGCGTCGCCGTCACGCACGAGTCCGCTGCCGAGCGCCGCGCACGGCGTATCCGCGGCGCCGGTGGCGAGCACGATACCGGCCCGTAAGCCAAGTGCCTGTGCTGCCTGCGGCGACAGCGCGCCCGCCGCCGCATACGACGGCGCCACAGGCGCGAACCACTCAGACGGAATCTCGAGGCGTTGCAGCAGCGCCGTGTCCCACGCGCCGGCGGGATCGGCGAGCGCGGTCGCGCACGCGTCGGACGCATCGGTCACGCACGCGCCGCCGAGCGCGACGCGCAGCCAGTCCTTCGGCTGCAGCGCCCAGCGCGTGCGGCGCGCGGCATCCGGTTCTTGCAGCACGAGCCAGCGCAGCAGCGGTCCGGCCATGCCGGGCGCGACCGGATTCGGTTGCGGCTCGGGCCACGCGTCGAGCATGGCGAGCGCGCGCGAGTCCGGCCACAGCATGGCGCGCCGCACCGCTGCGCCGTTTGCATCGAGCAGCACGACGCCGTGCATCTGGCCAGAGAAGCCAATCGCGCGCACGCCGTCACGCAGCTCGCGCGGCAGGCCCGCCATCGCATGGACGAGCGCGTTCCACCAGGTCTCGACGTCGATTTCGGCCCAACCCGCGTGCGGCGTAACGAGCGCATAAGCGACGCTCGATACCGCCTGCTCGCGTCCATGTTCGTCGACGATTGCCGCTTTCAGGGAGCCGGTGCCGAGATCGATGCCGAGAAAACTCATGAGCGCAGGGACGTTGAAACGAGGTGAAGAAGGAGCCAGCGAGACTGGCGACGAAGTGGGAAAGCGAAGCTCAAAGGCGAAGCTGCACAGACGCCGCGAACGTTGAACAAACGGCTCGGAAAACACGCGAAAAAAAACCATTCGCGGGTTAACCCCGTCGTGCTGCGAGCGTCATCAAAACAGGACTATGCGCGAAGCGTGATACACGTCATTGATTCTCACACATATCCCCTCGCGCGACGAACCCGCGCCGCGCACGCCATGCACCGCCCGCGGCCCCCACTGCATAGGGCTCTCTGGCGTCCGACGGCCGATCCGTCCCACTCGTGGCTTTAATTTGCCTTTCAAAACAGGTCTCTGCATATCGCCGCCGGGAATGCCGGAATAGCCACGTATGGTCTTGTTGCGACTTTTCGTCCCCGATACCTTGGAGTCATCCCAAAACGAGATGGTGGAGACAGACGATATGCAAGCGAACACGGTTCACCCGTGCGACGAGCGCCTACCGGCGGGCCAGTTGCTCACTCTCGGCATCCAGCACGTGCTGGTCATGTACGCTGGCGCTGTCGCGGTGCCGCTGATCATCGGCGCGGCGCTGAAGCTGCCGAAAGACCAGGTCGCCTTCCTGATCAGCGCCGATCTGTTTTCCTGCGGCATCGCCACGCTGATCCAGACGCTCGGACTGTGGATCTTCGGCATCCGCCTGCCCGTCATCATGGGCTGCACGTTCGCGGCCGTCGGCCCGATGGTCGCGATCGGCACCAATCCTTCGCTCGGCATCCTCGACATCTTCGGCTCGACGATCGCGGCCGGCGTGATCGGCATTCTGCTCGCGCCCGCGGTCGGCAAGCTGTTGCGCTTCTTCCCGCCGGTCGTGATCGGCGTCGTGATTTCGGTGATCGGCCTGTCGCTGATGGAGGTCGGCATCAACTGGGCGGCCGGCGGTGTCGGCAATCCCGACTATGGCAATCCGGTCTATCTCGGCCTGTCGCTGCTCGTGCTGACGCTGATCCTGCTGATCAACAGGTTTGCCAGGGGGTTCGTCGCCAATATCTCGGTGCTGCTCGGCATCGTCGCGGGCTTCGCGATCGCGCTGATGCTCGGCCGGGTCAACCTGGACGGCGTCATGCACGCGCCGTGGGTCGGCTTCGTGATGCCGTTCCACTTCGGTCTGCCGCACTTCGATGCGCTGTCGATCGCGACGATGGTCACCGTGATGTTCGTCACGTTCATCGAATCGACCGGCATGTTTCTCGCGGTCGGCGACATGGTCGATCGTCCGGTCGATCAGAAAACGCTGGTGCGCGGCTTGCGCGTCGACGGTCTCGGCACGCTGATCGGTGGCATCTTCAACTCGTTCCCGCATACGTCGTTCTCGCAGAACGTCGGGTTGATCGGCGTGACCGGCGTGAAGAGCCGCTTCGTCTGCGCGATGGGCGGCGTGATCCTCGTGCTGCTCGGCCTCTTCCCGAAGATGGCGCAGGTGGTCGCGTCGGTGCCGGCGTTCGTGCTCGGCGGCGCGGGCATCGTGATGTTCGGCATGGTCGCGGCGAACGGCATCAAGGTGCTGTCGCGCGTCGACTTCGTGAGGAATCAGCACAACCTCTTCATCGTCGCGGTCAGCATCGGGCTCGGCCTCGTGCCGGTCGTCTCGCCGCACTTCTTCTCGCAACTGCCGCCGGCGTTGTCGCCGCTGCTACATAGCGGGATTCTGCTCGCGTCGGTGTCGGCGGTCGCGCTGAACCTGATCTTCAACGGCGTGAAGGGCGAGAAGATGGCGAAGAGCGAGCTTCGCCGCGCCGGGCACGATCTCGACGCCAGCGCGGGCGGCGCACCGCAGAGCAACGAGATGCTGCGAGCGGCGGATCTGCATTGAGCTTTTGATGCATCGGTGATGCGGCGAGCGGCACCGAACGCCGCGAATCAACAAAAACGCCACGGCATGCCGTGGCGTTTTTGCTTTACTTCTGCGGTTCGTCGAGCCGCAGCGCTTACCCTGCCGTCGCCGCCGAAGCCGCGACCGGTGCGCTCGCCGCACCGTAGTCGACCGGCGCGTCGGCGGGACGCGGCTGCTCGCCGTTGTGCTCGATCCAGCCGCCGCCGAGCGCCTGGTACAGCGTGACCAGGTTCTGCAGACGTTCCATGCGCGCGGTGACCAGCGCCTGCTGAGCCACGTACAACGAGGTCTGCGCGGTCAGCACCGAAAGATAGCTGTCGACACCGCTCGTATAACGGAGGGTCGACAGATCCAGCCGGCGCTGCTCGGCCGCGACATCCCGCTCGAGCGCCGCGATCTGCTCGTCGTACGTGCCGCGCGCGGCCAGTCCGTCCGCCACTTCGCGGAAGGCCGTCTGGATCGCCTTTTCATACGTGGCGATCTGCACGTTCTTCTCGATGTTGGCGAGATCGAGGTTGGCCATGTTCTGACCGCCCTCGAAGATCGGCAGCGTGATCGACGGCGCGAAGCTCCACGCCGCCGAACCCGGCTTGAACAGCCCGCCGAGCGTCGGGCTCAGCGTGCCGGCGCTGCCGGTCAGCGTGACCTTCGGGAAGAACGCCGCGCGCGCCGCGCCGATGTTCGCGTTGGCCGCGAGCAGATTTTCCTCGGCCTCCATGATGTCGGGACGGCGCGTCAGCAGATCGGACGGCAGGCCCGCCGGAATATCCGTGAGCAGGCTCTGGTCGTTCAGCGGCAGGCCGCCCGGCAGATCAGCCGGCAACGGCTCGCCGATCAGCAGCACCAGCGCGTTGTCAGCCTGAGCCCGCAAACGCGTCTGCGCCTGCAGGTCCGCGCTCGCGGTTTCGACAACCGTTTGCGACTGGCGCAGATCGAGTTCCGAACCGGTGCCGTTCTCGAACTGCAGCTTCGTGATCCGAAACGACTCCTGCGCCGTCTTCAGCGTGTTCTGCGTGACCTTCAGCAGATCGTCCAGTTCGAGCACCGTCATGTACTGGTTCGCCACCTGCGACACCAGCGCGATTTCCGCGGACTTGCGCGCCTGCGCGGTGCCGAGGTACGTGGCCAACGCCTGATCCCTCAAGCTTTGCACGCGCCCGAAGAAGTCGATTTCCCACGACGCGTTCAAGCCCACCGAATACGTGTTGGTAATCGTCGGGCCGTTGGGCGACGCCAGCAGATCGCGCGGCGTGCGCTGCCGGCTTTGCGAAGCCGCGGCGTCGAGCGTCGGGAACAGGCCCGCGCGCACGATACGGTACTGCGCCGCCGACGCCTGCATGTTCAGCACCGACACACGCAGATCACGGTTGTTCTTCAGCGCGATTTCGATCAGCTGCTGCAGACGCGGATCGACGAAGAAGTCGCGCCAGCCGATGTCGGCGGCAGCCAGGCCGTTCGCGCCGCGCGCGCCCTGCGCGCCCGGCTGCTGGTCGTACACGCCGCCCGTCGGGAAAGTCGCCGTCACGGGCGCGGCGGGCCGCTGGTAGTGCGGCGCCAGCGTGCAACCCGTGGCGAGCAGCGCGACCGCCACTGCGATCAAAGAGTGTTTTTGCATCTCAATGCCCATCCTTGCCCGAGCCATTGCCATCCGACCCGTCGGTCGTGCCACCCGCCGCGCCGCCTTGCGGATCGTGCGGATGGTGCTGTTCATAGTGGCGCAGCGCCTCATCCGGGTCTTCCTTCTCACCGCCGAACTTCGCGCGAATCACGACGAAGAACATCGGGATCATGAAGATCGCGAGGAAGGTCGCCGTCAACATGCCGCCGATCACGCCGGTACCGATCGCGTGCTGGCTGGCCGACCCCGCGCCGTTACTGATCGCGAGCGGCAGCACGCCGAGAATGAACGCGAGCGAGGTCATCAGGATCGGACGCAAGCGCAGACGCGCCGCTTCGAGCGCGGCTTCGATCGGTCCCATGCCTCCACCCTGCTGCAGTTCTCGCGCGAATTCCACGATCAGAATCGCGTTCTTCGCCGACAGACCCACGGTGGTCAGCAGACCCACCTGGAAGAACACGTCGTTCTCGAGCCCGCGCAGCGTCGCGGCCAGCAGTGCGCCGATCACGCCGAGCGGCACCACCATGATCACCGAGAACGGGATCGACCAGCTTTCATACAGCGCCGCGAGACACAGGAACACGACGAGAATCGAGATGCCGTACAGGATCGGCGCCTGCGAACCCGACTGACGCTCTTGCAGCGACAGACCCGTCCACTCGTAGCCGACTCCCGCCGGCAGCTTGGTGACGATCTGTTCCATCGCCGCCATCGCCTGACCGGTCGACTTGCCCGGCGCGGCCGCACCCTGGATTTCCACCGACGAAATACCGTTATAGCGCTCGAGCTTCGGCGAACCGTAGGTCCACTCGGTGCTCGCGAAGGCCGAGAACGGCACCATCGCGCCCGCGCCGTTGCGCACGAACCAGGCATTCACGTCTTCCGGTTTCATCCGGAACGGTGCGTCGCCCTGCAGGTAAACCTTCTTGATCCGGCCGTCCGTGTCGAGGAAGTTGTTCACGTACGACGAGGCCCAAGCGATCGAGAACGTCTGGTCGATCGAGGCAAGCGACACGCCGAGCGCCGAAGCCTTCTCGTGGTCGATGCTCACCTTGAACTGCGGCGTATCGTTCAGGCCGTTCGGACGCACCTGCGCGAGCGTCGGATCTTTCGCCGCCAGACCGAGCAGCATGTTGCGCGCTTCCATCAGCTTCGCGTGACCGAGACCCCCGCGGTCCTGCAGCTGGAAGTCGAAGCCCGCCGCGGTGCCGAGTTCAGGAATCGACGGCGGATTGACCGGATACACGACCGCGTTCTTGTAGCTGCTGAAGTGCATGAACAGACGCCCAACGAGTGCCTGCACTTTCTGGTCCGCGTGCTGACGCTGCGAGTAGTCCTTCATCCGCACAAACACGAGACCCGCGTTCTGGCCGCGACCCGCGAAGCTGAAGCCGTTCACCGTGAAGGTCGATTCGACGATCGCTTTCTCGTCGTTCAGCAGATAGTCCGACACGTCCTTCAGCGCGCGGGCGGTGGTTTCCTGCGTCGAGCCCGATGGCGTTTGCACGAGCACGAACATCGTGCCCTGGTCTTCGTCAGGCAGGAACGACTTCGGCAGACGCACGAACAACAGCCCCACCGCGAAGATCACCACCATGTAGATGATGAGCCAGCGGCCCGAGCGCTTGATCACGTGGTGCACGCCAGAGTGGTATTTGTCGCGGCTGGTGTTGAAGGTACGGTTGAACCAGCCGAAGAAGCCGGTGGCTTTTTCGTGATGACCCTTCGGAATCGGCTTCAGGATCGTCGCGCACAGCGCCGGCGTCAGAACCAGCGCGACGAGCACGGACAGCACCATCGCCGCGACGATCGTCAGCGAGAACTGCCGGTAAATCGCACCCACCGAGCCGCCCGAGAACGCCACCGGCACGAACACCGCCGACAGCACGAGCGCCACGCCAACGAGCGCGCCGGTGATCTGGTCCATCGCCTTGCGGGTTGCTTCGCGAGGCGATAAGCCCTCCTCCTGCATCACCCGCTCGACGTTTTCCACCACCACGATCGCGTCGTCCACCAAAAGGCCGATCGCGAGCACGAGACCGAACATCGACAGCACGTTGATCGAGAAACCGACCACGCTCATGATCGCGAAGGTACCGAGCAGAACCACCGGCACCGCGATCGTCGGGATCAGCGTGGCGCGCAGGTTCTGCAGGAACAGGTACATGACGAGGAACACCAGCACGATACCTTCGAGCAGCGTCTTGACCACTTCCTCGATCGACAGGCGCACGAACGGCGTCGTGTCGTACGGGTACTGCACCACCAGACCGTGCGGGAAGTACTTCGACAGTTCGGCGATCTTCGTGCGCACCGCCTTCGCGGTGGCGAGCGCGTTCGCGCCCGTGGCCAGCTGGATACCGAAGCCTGCCGTCGGCTGACCGTTGTACTTGGTGTCGAAGTTGTAGTTTTCGCCGCCCAGTTCGACGCGCGCCACGTCGCGCAGACGCACCTGCGAGCCGTCCTGGTTCACTTTCAGCAGGATGTTGCCGAACTGCTCGGGCGTATTGAGCAGCGTGGCCTGCGTGATCGTGGCCTGCAGCACCTGCCCCGGCACCGACGGCGTACCGCCGAGCGAGCCGCCCGCGACCTGCACGTTCTGCGCCTGCAGCGCGGAGGAGACGTCGAGCGGCGTCAGGCCGAAGTTGTTCAGCTTGTTCGCGTCGAGCCAGATCCGCATCGCGTACTGCGAGCCGAACAGCGTCACCGTGCCCACGCCGTCGATACGGCTGATCGGATCCTGAATGTTCGACGCCACGTAGTTCGCGAGGTCGTACTTGTTCATGCTGCCGTCGGTCGACACGAACGCCATCACCATCAGGAAGCTGCTGCTCGACTTCGTGACCCTGGTGCCGAGCTGCTGCACCGCTTGCGGCAGCAACGGCGTGGCGAGCTGCAGCTTGTTTTGCACCTGCACCTGCGCGATGTCAGGATTGGTGCCGGCCGCGAACGTCAGCGTGATGGTGGCCGTGCCCGAGTCGTCCGAGGTCGACGCGAGGTACAGCAGGTGGTCCAGACCACTCATCTGCTGCTCGATCACCTGCGTAACGGTGTTTTCCACCGTCTTCGCCGAAGCACCCGGATAGGTTGCGCTGATCTGGATGGACGGCGGCGCGATGGTCGGGTATTGCGCGATCGGCAACGTGAACACCGACGCGATACCCGCGAGCATCAGGATGATGGCGATCACCCATGCAAAAATCGGGCGATCAATAAAGAACTTTGCCATGAGGCGGGCTCCCTGTTATTACGCGCCCGAGGCGGCGGAGGCAGGCTGAGCCGCGGGTTGACCTGTCTGGGCGCCGTTTGCGGCGGCCTCGGAAGCCGGGTTGCCGGGCAACTGCGCCGGCACGGGCTTGACCTGCTGGCCGGGACGCGCCTTGTCGGTGCCCTGGACGATCACGCGGTCGCCCGGCTTGAGGCCGTTCGACACCACCCAGTACGAGCCGAAGGTGCCCGAGGTGACGAGCTGACGCAGCTCGACCTTGTTGTCGTTGCCGACGACGAGCGCGGTGGGCTGACCCTTCTGGTCATGCGTGACGCCGACTTGCGGCACGATCAGCGCGTTCTGGTTGACGCCCTCGTCGATCTTCGCGCGCACGAACATGCCCGGCAGCAGCACGTGGTTCGGGTTCTTGAAGATCGCGCGCACCGTGACCGAGCCGGTGCCCTGGTCGACGGTCACGTCGGTGAACTGCAGCTTGCCCTTCTCGGAGTAGACGCGGCCGTCTTCCAGCACCAACGTCACCTGCGCGGCGCCCGGACCGGTCGTCTTCAGACGCCCTTCCTGGACCTCGCGGCGCAGCTTCAGACCATCGAGGCTCGATTGCGTGAGGTCGGCGTAGACCGGATCGAGTTGCTGGACCGTGGCCATCAGCGTGGCCGCACTCTGCTGCACGAATGCGCCCGGCGTGACCTGCGACACGCCGATCCGGCCGGTCACGGGCGAGGTCACGTCGGTATAGCCGAGGTTGATCTGCGCGGTATCGACCGCGGCCTTGCCCGCGGCGACGTCGGCGGCGGCCTGGCCTTCGGCGGCGACCGCGTTGTCGTAGTCCTGCTTGCTGACCGCGTTCGCCGCGACCAACACCTTGTAGCGATTGGCCTGCGCGGTGGTCGTCACCAGGTTCGCCTGCGCCTTCGCGAGCGATGCCTTCGCGTTGTTCAACGACGCGATGTACGGCGCCGGATCGATCTTGTACAGACGCTGGCCGGCCTTGACCTCACTACCCTCGGTGAACTCACGGCGCAGCACGATGCCGTCGACCCGCGCGCGCACCTGCGCGACGAGGAAGGCACTGGTACGGCCGGGAAGTTCGGTGACGACGGGCACGGTCGTCGGCTGGAGGGTGACGACGCCGACTTCGGGCGTCTGTGGCGGCGGGGCAGATTGTTTTGGTCCGCACGCCGCCAGCAAGATGGCAGCCGTCGCGGCACTGATTAAGCGGAATGGAACCCGTTCGACGCGCATGGAGCGACCTCTGTCAAAGACTGAGTAATGAAAAAGTGCGCGCATCCCTACCCCGGGGACGACAGCGCACACAAGCGTCTGGCGACGCTCGACCGGAAGCCTATGGATGCAAACCTGCGCCTGCAGGGCACCCTGCTACGAATGCGCCATACCGGGGAATGCCGCACGGCGCCGCCGTTTGGCGGCCGCGAAAGCGCTTTCGAAAGGCAACAGTGACGGATATTAACTGCTCGTCACGGCTTGGGCTATCCGATCGTGGGGTGCTATTATATATACATTCGTGAATGCATGTAAAAGCGCATTCATATCTTCCGAGGCTGGGGTACCGCAGATTCGCGTCGCAATTCGCTTCAGAAGTAGTCAAAGTGTCATCAGACCGACTTAAAACTGTCCGCATAAACCCCAGGATCAGCGCAGGCTACACCAATATGGTCAGAAGAACCAAAGAAGAGGCGCTGGAGACGCGCAACCGGATTCTCGACGCGGCCGAACTGGTCTTCTTCGAGAAGGGTGTATCGCGCACGTCGCTGGCCGATATCGCCCAGGCCGCGGGTGTCACGCGCGGCGCCATTTATTGGCATTTCGCGCATAAGAGTGAGCTGTTCACCGAAATGTTCGACCGCGTGCTGCTGCCGCTCGACGAACTGAAGGCGGCGTCGCTCGATCCCAACGAAGGCGATCCGCTCGGGCGCCTGATTGAAATCTGCGTGGTCTGCCTGCGCGACACTGCCAACGATCCCCGCCGCCGCCGCGTGTTCGACATTCTGTTTCTGAAGTGCGAGCTGGTCGAAGATATGGGGCCGGTGATGGAACGGTATCAGACCAATATGCGCGAGGGGCTCGCGAAGATCGAGGGCGGTCTGCGCAATGCGATCTCCAAAGGCCAGATGCCCGCCGACCTCGACACGAAGCTTGCCGCGGCGATGGTCCACGCGTTCGTCGGCGGCTCGTTGCGCGACATGCTGTTTTTGCCCGACGCGACCGACTTCGGCGCGCAAGCGCAGCAGATGGTGGAAGCGATGTTCGACGCCTTGCGCCTGAGTCCGGCGTTGCGCAGGAAGGCGGCGTAGAAGGCGCGCGAGGGTGACGGATTGGAACAGCGGGCGGTTCGGTGAACCGCCCGTTTCTGTTTTTGGACCGGGCCACCGCCCCTGCGCCGGGTTCAGGCAACCGCCCGGCGCGCTCGCGCCGCCTGATTCGACGCATAGATGTTGCCGCGCTCGAGCGGCGCGCCGCTCTTTAGCGCCGCGATCCATTGATCGGTGCTCGCGACCGCCGCGAAGCGCGACTGCAGCACCACGCTGAACACGCGATGGATCTCCTCCGCGCTCGCGAAGCCCGCGCTGTTTTCATACGGCACCGAGCCGGTTGCGTCGTGCAGGAACTCGACGGCGAGGCCAGCATGCACCGCGTGGTTGATCGTCGAGGCATCGCAATTGTGGGTCATGTAGCCGGTGACGCTCAGCGTATCGATCTGCCGGGCGGCGAGCCAATCGGCCAGATCGGTCCCAGCGAATGCGCTCGGCAGCGACTTCTCGACGAAATGATCATGAGCGCGCGAGCTGACGACCGTGTGCAGTTCCGCGCCCGCGCTGCCGCGCGCGAACAGCGGCGAGGTGGCGGGCGCGAGGTTCTGCACGATCACGACCGGCACGCTGGCGGCGCGCGCTGCATCGATCGCGCGACCGATGTTGGCGAGCGACGTGCGCACGTCCGGAAATTCGATCGGCAGGTCGCCGCTCACGTATTCGTTCTGCACGTCGATGACGATCAGCGCACGGCGCGGCGCGGGTGTGCTCATGGCAAG
Source organism: Paraburkholderia sp. MM5384-R2 (assembly GCF_014201025.1). Lineage (NCBI taxonomy): Bacteria > Pseudomonadati > Pseudomonadota > Betaproteobacteria > Burkholderiales > Burkholderiaceae > Paraburkholderia > Paraburkholderia sp. MM5384-R2. The sequence goes on along the minus strand of NZ_JACHDI010000015.1, from coordinate 32,726 downwards.
GCTCCTTGTCAGAAAAAGCGGTCGATGGCGCGCGCCCAGCGCGGTGGCCGCGGCGCAACGGCAATGACGGCATTGTTGCTCCGCTGCCCGCCCGTCGACAGCGGCCCGAATGACAACCTTCGCTAGAATCGGGCCATACTTATGGCTTTCATGAGGCGCCCGGCATGACCACCCTCGCATCTTCCGACGACGTCTCCGATCAGGCGCCGCGCCACGTCGTCGCCGTCGTCGCGTTCGACCGCATCAGCCCGTTCCATCTGTCGGTGCCGTGCGTCGTGTTCGGCGAGGACCGTCGCGCCGGCGGCGTTCCCGACTTCGACTTCCGCGTCTGCGCCGCGGAGACAGGCGCGCTCGCGACGACCGCGGGCTTCTCGATCGCGGTCATACACGGACTCGAAGCGCTTGCCGACGCACAGACGATCATCGTGCCGAGCTGGCGCGATCCCGCCGAAATCCCGCCCGCCGCGCTGCTCGACGCGCTGAGGGCCGCGCATGCGCGCGGCGCGCTGCTCGTCGGCCTGTGCCTTGGCGCTTTCGTGCTGGCCGCCGCGGGCATCCTCGATGGACGGCCCGCTTCGACGCACTGGGCCTGGGCCGACGACTTCGCGCGCCGCTACCCGCGCGTGCGACTCGACGCCGACGTGCTGTATGTCGACGACGGCAACGTGCTGACCTCGGCCGGCACCGCCGCCGGCCTCGACTGCTGCCTGCACGTGCTGCGCAAGATCTGCGGCGCGCGGGTGGCGAACCACGTCGCGCGCCGGCTGGTCGTGTCGCCGCATCGCCAGGGCGGCCAGGCGCAATACGTGCAGCAGCCGATGCCGCCGAAGCCGCGCGGCGATCGCCTGTCCGGCCTGCTCGACTGGGTGAGCGGCAACCTGGCCGCGCCGCATACGCTCGACACGCTCGCCGCGCGCGCGTTGATGAGCCGCCGCACCTTCACGCGGCGCTTCCGGCTCGCGACCGGCACCACCGTCGGCGCGTGGCTGCTCGCGCAGCGGCTCGCGCGTGCGCAACAGCTGCTGGAAAGCACCGACGAGTCGGTCGAAGCGATCGCGGCGAGCGCCGGATTCGGCTCGGCAGCATCGCTGCGGCAGCATTTCGCGGACGCGTTTCGTACGTCGCCGAGCGCGTGGCGGCGGGAGTTTCGCGGGGATTAGATGAAGGCGGCGGGAGCACCGCTATTTCGTAGTGCGTCACCGGGATTTCGTAGTCGCGCGGGGATGTCTGTCGCACGTTCCATCAGGGGCCGCGCGCGGCTCGCGGCCTCAATGCTCGCTGAACCAGCGCGCGACATACAATAATAGTGCGACCAGAAAGATCATCCCGGCCCACGCCCAGTACGGCACGACATGCTGACCGGGCTCGTGATGCGACCAGCTATGCGACGCGCTCGCCGCGCGCCCCGACAGCGCATGGCTGTGCTCGATGCGCGCTCGCCGCGCGATGCCGCCGAGGGTGATCGGCCGCAAAAACACGTACTGGCGACGCGGCGCCGTGCCACGCGCGCGGTTCGGCCCTTTGCCGTGCTTGGCGCGCACGACGGCGTCGAACTCGGCGAAAAAATCGTCGGCGATCTGACGCAAGGCGTTCTCGAGCTGGCGCGTCGGCAGCTCGGCGAGCGGTCCCGACGACGTCGCCCACAGTGTGTAGTCGATGCGCGTGCCGCGCTCCCGCCCCTCGTCCGCGCGCAAACGCACTTCGATCTGACCGCGCAACGCGCCGATGCCCTCGGCCAGGGCCTTGAAGTTGATAGTGCGGCGCTGCGCGTCAGCCGGGCCGGAATCCTGACCGGCGACGTGCGCGCGCGCCTGATAATGCGCGCGCAACGGGCCGAGCGGCACGGTCATCGTCAGCGCGTATTCGCCGTGAGCGAGACGCACGAACGACTCGCAGTTGTCGAGGCTGGCACGCAACAGCGCGAGGTCCTGCAACGCGTCCCAGACCTCGGACGGCGCCAGCGGAATCCGTAACGCGTCGTTCAGTTCCATGACAACCTCCCCGATGAACGCGCCGACTGCGGGATCAGGACGTCTGATCGATGCGGTCGACGCGCGATGCGTAAAAAGCGAGATAGCCCTTGATGCGACTGACCTGCTCAAACGGCGCCTCGTAGCACCACACCGCGTTCTCGATCACGCCATCTTCGGTGCGCAGATGGAAGTACGACGCGTCGCCCTTGAACGGACAATGCGACGTGTGCGTCGAGCGTTCGAGCCGGGCCATGTTCACGTGCTCGCGCGGGAAATAGAACACGTCGGCGAGGCCGGTCTCCGATAGCGTCAGCGCGGCCTGGGTGTCGGCCATCGTCACGCCGCCGTGAATCACGCGCACGCGGTGACCGTTGTCGCGGATCACGATGGTATGGCCGTCCAGCCGTCCCGCAGATGTCGACGCATCGCTCATGTCCAGGCTCCGTGATGGGGTGGGTGCTGCACTGCCGGCTGTTGCCGCCCGCCGGAACGGCAAAGCCACGGGAGCTGCCCGTGGCTTCATTATCGGCCAAACTTCGGCCGATTGCGCAAGCTTGCTGCGCGGCGGCGGACCGATCGACCCGTTACTTCGCGTTCCAGATGAACGCGGATTTGACGTTGCCGTGCGCCGGCACGCTAACCGAGCGGGTTTGCTCGCTGTCGTTGTATTTCGCGTGCACCGTATAGCGGCCGGGGCTCAAGCGCACCAGCATGAACGGTCCGCGCGACGTCGTGTTCAGCACTTCGCCGTTATGGGCATCGACGATACGCACGTGCACATCCGCGAGAAACTCGGCGTTGGGTCCGGTGAAGCGCAACGTCAGTGGCCACTGGCTTTGCGCTTGTCGCAACGCCCGCGATTCGTCGAGGCCGACGCCGCCCGACACGTACGACACGTCGCCCTGCTGCTGGACTTGCGGCAGACCACCGCCGTTGGTGTTGCCCGCGCTGGTGTTGTCGGTCGTCGAGCCACCGGTCACGCCCGCCTGCTGCGCGTACGCACCGCCCGCCAATCCGAGCGCGAGCGCCGCGCTCAGCGCGACGGCTACGATCCTTTGCTGATTGCGTTGGGTTTTCATCGGTTCGCTCTCCTTGTTGCAGTCCTTGCCCAGTCCCCGAACAGGCCCAAATCAAGCTCGAAGCAACCTGCGTGCCAACCATCCGGTTGCGTCGACTGGACATGCGCGACCGTGACGACAAGCCGCGTGGCGCGTTTCGCCCTGTCCGCGCTGCTCGCCATAGCACGGTGCGGACAGGCGAAAAAAAACCGGTCCTTGCAGTAAATGCAAAGGACCGGCAATCGCTACTACAGCTCAAACTGGGATGGGCGATCCGTTCGAACCGCCCGGATACTGGATCAGCCGAGATCTACGGGCACGAAAATCTGCGCGTTGTCCCGCTGGATCAGCAGCGCAATGCTGTTGCCTGCGCCCGAAATCATCTGCTTCAACTGATCGATGTTCGTGACCGGACGGCCATTGACCGCGAGAATCACGTCGCCCGCCTGGATGCCGGCACTCGCCGCCGCGCCGCCTGCCTGCTGTACGAGCAGACCGTGCGACACCGACGCGCTGCTCTTCTCTTCCGGCGTCAGCGGCCGCACCGCGACACCGAGACGGCCTTGCAACTGGGTCTGCTGATCGGTCTTGTTCGCCGACGCAACCTTTGCGTCCGAGAACGAGCCGATCGTCACCTTCACGTCCTTGCTGGCCTTATCACGCCACACTTTCAGCGTCGCCGAGCTGCCCGGCGCGAGACCTGCGATCTTCGCCGGCAGATCCGTCGAATCGCTCACTTCGTCGCCATTCACCGACAGGATCACGTCGCCCGGCTGCAAGCCAGCCTTGGCCGCTGGCCCGTTGGCGTCAACCGAGCTGACCAGCGCGCCTTGCGGCTTCTGCATGCCGAACGACTCGGCGAGCGTCTGGTTCAAGCCCTGTACTGCGACGCCGAGGCGGCCGCGGCTCACGTGACCGGTCTTGACGAGATCGTCTTTGACCTTGATCGCCTCGCTGATCGGGATCGCGAACGACAGACCCTGGAAGCCGCCCGTCTGCGAGTAGATCATCGAGTTGATGCCGATCACTTCGCCTTGCAGATTAAAGAGCGGACCGCCCGAGTTGCCAGGGTTCACCGGCACATCGGTCTGGATGAACGGCGTGTAGTTCTCATTGGGCAGCGAACGCGACTTCGCGCTGATGATGCCCGAGGTCACGGTGTTGTCGAAGCCGTACGGTGAGCCGATCGCGACGACCCACTGACCAACCTTGCTTTGGCGCGGATCGCCAATCTTCACCGTCGGCAGATCGCTCGCGTTGATCTTCAGCACGGCGACGTCGGACTGCTTGTCGGCACCGACCACCTTCGCCTTGAATTCGCGCTTGTCGGTGAGCTTCACGGTGACGACGTTCGCGCCATCGACCACGTGCGCGTTCGTCAGAATGTAGCCGTCATTGCTGATGATGAAGCCCGAGCCGAGGCTCACGCTCGGCTGGTCGGGCGCGTCTCCGCCATCGCCGCCCTGCATGCCGGGCACACCGCCGAAGAACCGCTTGTAGAACTGATAGAACGGATCGTTCGGATCGATCGGCAGCTGGTTGCCGTTGAGGTTGCCGCCATTACCACGCATCGCGGTTTGCTTGACCACGTGCTTCGCGCTGATGTTGACGACGGCCGGACCGTAGGTTTCGACGAGACCGGAGAAATCGGGGATACCGGTTTTGGCGGCTGCTTCGGCTGGCATCATCGCGGCGGCTTGCGCCGGCGAGATGATCTGCGGTGCTGGCACATCGCGATGGCCCGCCACATAGCCGGCTGAAAGCGCAGCGGCCACAGCTACCGCAACGGCGCCGCGGGACAAGGTTTTCGCGTTCATCATGAGCTCCTGACTGGAGAAAGTGACTTTGGATGTCGACGAGCGTAAAGGGCATCACTTAAAAGAGTCTTAAGCAGCGCCAGATCATGGGAACCTTATCGGACCGGCCGCTACGGACCGCCGCACCAGCACGAACGCCGGCGTTGGCCGAACAGTAAATCACCATGATCAAAAGCGTACGATGACCTGCAAACCACCGGCCGGCGAGTCATCGAGCGACACTTGCGCATGATGTTGGGTGGCGATCCGACGCACGATCGCGAGACCGAGGCCGCTGCCCGCCACGTCGGTGCGCGCGCGATTCGCGCCCGCTCCCGCGCGATAGAACCGGTCGAACACGCGCTCGCGATCGGCGGGATCGATACCGGGGCCGCTATCGGCGATCCGCACGACCGGATGGCCGTCCTCGACACGCAGGCTGACGTCGACGCGGCCGCCACGCGGCGTGTACTTGGTCGCGTTGTCGACGAGGTTGTTGAACATCACGCGCAGCGCTTCGGCGTCGCCGGTCACGCTGGCGGCCTCGCTCGCCTCGATGCCGAGGTCGACGCCGCGATTCATCGCGAGCGGCGCGTAGGTCGCGACGCACTCCTGCAGCAGCTCGCGCAGATCGAGCATCACTGCGCCGGCGGCGCCGTCCGGCTCGGCGCGCGCGAGCGCGAGCAGTTGCTCGGCGAGGCGCGTCGCGCGCGTGACACCCGCCTGCAGGTCTGCGAGCGCCTCGCTGCGGGCTGTGTCGTCCTTCGCGCGCGCGACCAGTTGCGCCTGAATCTGTACCGCGGCAAGCGGCGTGCGCAATTCGTGCGCGGCATCGGCGACGAACGCCTTCTGGATATCGAGCGCGGTCGCGAGCCGCTGCAGCAGCCCGTTCAGCGCACGCACGAGCGGCCGCACTTCGAGCGGCAGGCGCTGATCAGGCAATGGATCCAGTGCTTCGGGATGACGGGTGTCGAGCGCGCTCGTCACGCGCCGCAGCGGCCGCAGCCCGCGACCGACGATCACCCATACCGCGAGTCCGAGCAGCGGCAGCAGCACGATCAGCGGCCACAGCGTGCGCAGCGCGACATTGGCGGCGAGCCGGTTGCGCACCGACAGCGGCTGCGCGAGCTGCACGACGTTGTCGCCGACGATCGCGCCATATACGCGCCATTCGCCGCGGTCGGTGCGCTCGGTCGAAAAACCGAGTTCGGCGCGCGGCGCGAGCGGCGCACGCGGCCGCGAGTAATACATCAGCATGCCGTTGCGGTTCCAGATCTGCAGCACGATGCCCTCGTCGCCGGTATCGCGGCCGAGCACCTGCGAGAACGGTTCCGCCGGCAGCGCCGCGGCGATCTGCTCGAGCTGGTAGTCGAACAGCTCGTTCGCTTCGGCGAGTGCCTGCCGGTAGATCAGCCAGCCCGCGATGCCGACGCCGAGCAGCACGAGCGCGAGCAGCCAGAACAACAGTTGTCGGCGAATCGAGCGCATCGGCTCAGGCGTCCTTCGCAATCATGTAGCCAAGCCCGCGGACGTTACGGATCAGATCGGCGCCGAGCTTCTTGCGCAGCGCGTGAATATAGACCTCGACGGTATTGCTGCCGATCTCCTCGCCCCAGCCATACATCTTTTCCTCTAGCTGGCTCTTGGACAGCACCGCGCCGGGTCGCGCGAGCAGCGCCTCGAGCAGCGCGAATTCGCGCGCGGATAGCGCGACCAGGGCGCCATCGAGCGTCACCTGGTGCGACGCGGGATCGAGGGTCAAATTGCCGTGGCGAATCGTCGAATCGCTGCGGCCGGACTGGCGCCGGATCAGCGCGCGCATCCGCGCAGCGAGTTCGTCGAGATCGAAAGGTTTGACAAGGTAATCGTCAGCGCCGGCGTCGAGACCCTTGACACGATCGGCGACCGCGTCGCGCGCGGTGACGATCAGCACCGGCAGCGCATGGCCGCGCGCACGCAGTGCGCGCAGCACCTCGAGACCGTCGCGCTTGGGCAGACCGAGGTCGAGCAACGCGAGGTCGTAAGGCTGGGCCGCCGCCGCTCGCAGCGCGGCTTCGCCGTCCTCGACCCAATCGACGGCGAAGCCTTCGCCGCGCAGCGCCTTGCGCACGCCTTCGGCGATCATCCGGTCATCTTCGACTAGCAGGATGCGCATGGTTGTCCGTTCCAAAACATTCGATGATGCCGCATTCTAGCGCCCGCTTCCGGCCCGTGCGGCGTGTGGCGCTTTTTTCACCGCAGCCTCGCGGGATGTCACTACAATGGGCGCTTTGCGTCGCGCGACGGCCGTCGGGTAGACCGCGGCGCGCTACCGCGCCGTCAAGGCGCCCAGCTTGCCGTTCCATCGTCCCGCGCACGGCGCACGCCGCTCGCCGCACACCTTGAAATCCTGCTCGTCCGTTTGCCCGTTCACCTTTTCATGACGCACGCTTTTCTGTCTTCCGTCGCACGCCGTATGGCGCTGCGCTCGCGCCGTATGTTCGATCGCGCAGCCTTCATGCCTGACCGTGTCGTGCCGCGCGCGGCCGTCTGGCTCTGCGCCGCCGCGCTCGGCGCAGGCACGCTGCTGCCGCTGACCGGGGAGGCCCGCGTCAAGGCCACGCATCCGAGCGTCAACGTCACGACGGTACTGCCGCAGCCGGTGATGGTCGGTCTGCAGCGCGCGCACGTGCCGTTGTCGTCGATCAGCGTGGTCGTCGAAAAGGTCGGCGATCGCACGCCGATCCTCGCGCTGAACGCCGGCAAGCCGATGATGCCCGCCTCGACCATGAAGCTCGTCACCACCTACTCGGGCCTGTCGATCCTTGGTCCCGGTTACCGCTGGCGCACCAGCGCGTACGCGGACGGCCCGCTCGACGCGAGCGGCGTGCTGCACGGCAATCTGTACATCCAGGGCACCGGCGACCCGAAGCTCGTGCCCGAAGAACTGATCGACCTCGTGCAGAAGATTCACAAGGCGGGCATCAACGGTATCGACGGCGCGCTGGTGCTCGACAAGCGCTACTTCGATCCGTCGACTCGCGACCTGCCCGCGTTCGACGACGACGTGAACGCGCCGTACAACGTCGGCCCCGATCCGCTGCTGTACGCGTTCAAATCGCTGTCTTTTACGCTGATGCCGTCGCCCGATGGCACGGTGGCGATCGACGTGCTGCCCGCGCTCGCGCAACTGCGCATCGACAACCAGTTGCGTGCGACGAGCGGCCCATGCCGGGGCGAGTTGCCGACGCCGACCGTCACGCCGGAGCCTGACGGCACGCTCGTCGCGTCGTTTATCGGCGACTTTCCGGTGCGCTGCGACGCGCGCACGATCAACGTCGCCGTGCTCGATCACTCGACGTTCTTCGCGCGCGGCTTCCTCGCGCTGTGGCAGCAAACCGGCGGCACATTCACGGGCGCGACCCGCGAAGGCGCAGTGCCCGCCGGCGCGAAGCTCGTCGCCAGGCACGAGGGGCCAATGCTGTCGGACATCGTTCGCGACATCAACAAGTTCAGCAACAACACGATGGCGCGCAACCTGTTCCTGACAATCGGCGCCGCCGAGGAAGGGCCGCCCGCCACGCCCGCGAAAGCCGCGCACGCGGTCGAAGCTTTCCTGACGCGCGACAGCCTGAACACCGAATACCTGTCGCTCGATAACGGCTCGGGCCTGTCGCGCGACGAACACATCACCGCGCTCGCGCTCGCCGATGTTCTGCAACGCGCGAACGCGAGCCCAGTCGCGCAGGTGTTCGTCGACTCGCTGCCGATCGCCGGTGTCGACGGCACGATGCGCAATCGCCTGACCAGCCAGGGCGCGGGCGGCAACGCGCACATCAAGACCGGCACGCTGCGCGACGTACGCGCGATCGCCGGCTACGTCGCGTCGGCCGACGGCAACAGCTATGTCGTCGTCAGCCTGATCAACGACCCGCATTCGGAAGCGGCGCGCGCCGCGCACGACGCGCTGCTCGAATGGGTGTACGAAGGCCCGTCGCAGGGCTTCACGAAGATCTCCGCGCCCATCGCGGAAGCGCGCGAGAAGCCCAGGAAAAACCCGCGCAAACGCGGCGGCCACTGAGTATTCCTTCTAGCGATGCCGCGCGCGGCAAGCTCCTAACCGTGTACGCTGTCGGGCAGCATGCGGCGCGCGACATCACGGGCTTGCCGCGCAGGGCCCCGGTCGTGCAGACCGCGCGACCTCACGAACGATAACGACACCACCCGCTGCGTACCGCGCGGCGGTCAGGGACCAGGAAGGGAGACAAGATGCAATTCGATGCCGAATTGCTGCTGCTCGCCATGGCGCCCGTCTTTCTTGCCTGCATCGGCTGGGAGGCGTGGCACGTGCGCCGCACGCGCCCGGCCGAACGGCTCTACAGCTGGCGCGACACGCTGTGCAACGCCGCGCTCGCGCTGCTGCAGCAGGCCGCCGACAAGCTCGCGTGGCTCGCGATCATCCCTGTCTACGCGTTTTTCTACGAGCATTACCGCATTCATACATGGCCGGCGACGTGGCTGTCGTTCGTCGTGCTGTTCGTCGCGCAGGACCTGCTCTATTACGTCTTTCATCGCTGCAGTCATCGCGTGCGCTGGCTGTGGGCCGCGCACGTCGTGCATCACTCGTCGGAGCGAATGAATTTTTCCACCGCGTTCCGCCAGAGCCTGATGTACCCGATCGCCGGCATGTGGGTGTTCTGGATTCCGCTCGCCATTCCTGGCTTTGCTCCGAAGCAGATCGTCGCGATCGTGCTGATCAATCTCGGCTTCCAGTTCTTCGTGCACACGCAGGCGATCGGCAAGCTCGGCTGGCTCGAATACGTGTTCAATACGCCGTCGATCCATCGCGTGCATCATGCGCGCAACGATCGCTACATCGATCGCAATTCCGCAGGTGTACTGGTGATCTGGGATCGCCTGCTCGGCAGCTACGTCGAAGAAGATCCGCACGAGGCGCCGCGGTACGGCATCGTCGAGCCGCTGCACACGTACAACCCGCTGAAGGCGACGTTTCACGAATGGGCATCGATGGCCGCCGACTTCGCGAGCGTGCGCGGCTGGCGCAACAAATGGCGTGCGCTGTTCGCGCCGCCCGCCTGGGCCGCCGCTTGTCATGCGCAGCACGCGAAGGGAGCCGGCTTGAACTCAAACCATACGGTCGCGCTTCGGACATCGCGCAGGCCGTAGAAGATTCTGTAAGCTGTCGTCACGCCGCCAACGCGGTGGACGCCGCCTGCAACACATGGCATCAAGAGCCACACATACGAGGAGATGCAGTCAACATGAATCAAACCGCTTCGAAGAAACAGCAATGGTTGCGCGTCACGCAGATCGCAGTGGCGAGCGCAGCGTTCGCCGCGCTCGCGGCATGCGGCGGTGGCAGCGACAACAATAGTTCGAGCAGCAGCAACACGCCGCCGGGGGGCGTCACGCTGCAGGTCGTGTCATTCGGCGACAGCCTGTCGGATGTCGGCACATACATGCCGACGGTCCAGGCGAACGTCGGCACGGGCGGCGGCCGCTTCACGACGAATCCGGGTGAGGTCTGGACGCAGAAGGTCGCCGAGTACTACGGCGGCACGCTCACCGCCGCGTACGTCGGCGGCTTCGGCATGCCGCTCACCGCGACGGGCGGCCTCGGTTACGCGCAGGGCGGCTCGCGTGTCGATCTGCAGCCGGGCGAAGGCTACGCGCCGAACAACATGGCCGCGACGACGGAGCCGGTCACGACGCAGGTCGCCCACTATCTGGCCGGGCACAATAACAGCTTCAATTCCAACCAGCTCGTGCTGATGAACGGCGGCGCGAACGACATCTTCGTCGCGGTGCAAGCGGTCTCGGCTGCCGGTACGGCAGCGGCGACGCAGGCGCTCCTGAACGGCGGTACCCCGGCCGACGCGCAGACGGCGGCAGCCGCCGCGTCGCAGACAGCCACGCTGGCGGCGCTAAAGGACATTACCACCGCGGCGACCACGTTCGTCGGCACGGTGCAGAAGGTCGTCGCGTCGGGCGCGACGCACGTGGTGGTGTCGGACGTGCCGGACATCGCGCAGACGCCGCAAGGTCTCGCGGCGGGCGCGCAAGGCCAGGCGCTCATCAACGCGCTCGTCAAGACCTACAACGGCACGCTGCAGCAAGGCCTCGCGTCGACCAAGCAGGTCATCTACGTGAGCGCATTCGCGTGGATCGACCAGACGTTGCAGAACTATCAGTCGCTCGGTTTCACCGTGTCGAATACGGGTACCGCGTGTAACCTGGCGTCGATGGCCCAAAGCGCGACCACGTACGCGACGAACAATCCGAGCGTGCTCGCATCCGGCCAGACGGCGGCGGACTTCGGCAGCGCGATTGCATCGTCGCTGTTCTGCTCGCCGCAAACCTACACGGTGGCCGGCGCGGACCAGACCTACATGTTCGCCGACCTCGTGCATCCGACCACGCATCTGCAAGCGCTGTTCGCACAGCAGGTCGAGACGCAGATCGCTGCTAGCGGGCTTGGCAAGTAACGCAGCGTTGGCCGTGGGGTTAGCGGTATTCACATGACAGCTAACCGGCGTCGCTAAGGCTGGCTAGATGGCAAAAGGCCCGGCTCGTTGAACGAGCCGGGCCTTTGCCTTTTCCGGTGGCCACGCCATGCAGCGCAGCGCAGCGCAGGGATCCGATTGCGTCAGTGCTGCGCTTCGAATGCTGCCGCCGCGCGCCCGAGCCGATCGTTGACCGCAATCCATTCGATCGTATCGGGCAGCTTCTCGATCAGAATCCGCGTGACGTTCGCGCGATCGAGCGCGCGCAGCAAGCCATAGAGCTCGCGTGCATAGACATGCGGATCTTCCGGCGCGGCGACGAAATGCACGCCGTCGACATCGGCCCACTGTCCCGCACGCGACGCGCGCGCGACCAGTGCTACGCGCTCGCCCGGCTCGCGCACCGCGAGCAGCGGCTCGAGCTCGCCGAGTGGCAGCAGCACGAGCGGCGTGCGCGGCGCGTAATGCGCTTTCAACGTGCCCGACGCGCGCGGCGCGGTCGCGTCCGACCCGTCGGGCAGACGCGGCGCCTCACCGAGCACGTCGGCAATATCCTGCGGCGTCACGCGACCGGGCCTCAGCAGCGCCGGAAAGCCGCGCGACAGATCGAGAATCGTCGACTCGATACCGACATCCGACGCGCCGCCATCGAGCACATGAATCGCGCTGCCGAACTCGTCGCGCACATGCTGCGCGGTGGTCGGGCTCACATGCCCGAAGCGGTTCGCCGACGGCGCGGCGACGCCGCCATGCCCGCCGCGCAACGCGCTGAATGCATCGAGCAACGCCTGCGCAACCGGATGCGACGGGCAGCGCAGTCCCACCGAGTCCTGCCCGCCGCTGACCGCCGCCGGAATGCGCGCAGCGCGCTTGAGGATCAACGTGAGCGGTCCCGGCCAGAACGCATCGATCAGGCGCTGCGCATCCGCCGGCAAATACTCGACCCAGTAGTTCGGATCGCCATGCGGCGCGAGATGCACGATCACCGGATGATTGGCCGGCCGCCCCTTCGCCGCGTAAATGCGCGCGACCGCGTCCGGGTTCTCGGCATCGCCGCCGAGGCCGTACACGGTTTCCGTCGGAAACGCGACCAGGCCCCCCGCGTCGAGCAAGGCCGCCGCGTGCTCGATCTGCGCGGCGCTGACCGGCAACGCGTTGGTAGCGTCCTCGGCGGGTTTCTGTTGATCCGGCATGGTGCGCGCGTCAGCTGGTAGCGATGTGCAGCAGCCGCGCGCAATCGCGCGCCGCGGTGCGGGCTTCTTCGAGGGTCGGCGCGGTGAAGTTCACGTGGCCCATCTTGCGGCCGCAACGCGCCTCTTCCTTGCCGTACAGATGCAGGCGCGCTGACGGCATCGCGGCGACTTCCTGCCACGGCGGCGTGACCGCCGCGCGCTTTGGACCGTCCGGAAACCACACGTCGCCGAGGATGTTCAGCATCACCGCCGGCGAATGCTGGCGCGTGTCGCCGAGCGGCATGCTGGTCATCGCGCGCACCTGCTGCTCGAACTGGCTCGTCGCGCACGCGTCGACCGTGTAGTGGCCGGAGTTATGCGGGCGCGGCGCCATTTCGTTGGCGACTAGCGAGCCGTCTTCGAGAATGAAGAATTCGACGCACAGCACGCCGACGTAGCCGAGCTTCTCGGCGATCTGCAGCGCGGCCTGTTGAGCCTGCTGCACGAGCGCCGGCGACGCGTCCGGCGCGGGGACGATGGTGTGCGACAGCACGCCGTCGCGATGCGTATTCTGCGCGAGCGGATAGACCACCGACGCCCCGCTCGCCGCGCGCGCGATCAGCGCCGACACCTCGAACTTCAGCGGCAGGCGCTTCTCGAGCACACACGGCACGCCGCCGAGCGACGCATGCGCCTCGCGCACTTCCTCGGCGTTGCGCACGCGGATCTGGCCTTTGCCGTCGTAACCCATGCGCGCCGTTTTCAGGATGCCGGGCAGCACCGCTTCGAGCTCGCCATCGCCCAGCGCCGCAAGCGCATCCGACGACTCGATCACGACGTGCGGCGCAACCGTCACACCCGACGACGCGATAAAGCGCTTCTCGGCGATTCGGTCCTGCGCGACGGCGACGCAACGCCCCGCCGGGCTCACGAAGGTGGTCTTGCCGAGAAAGTCGAGGCTCGCGGACGGCACGTTCTCGAATTCGGTCGACACCGCCGCGCACAACCGCGCGAGTTCGGTCAGCGCCGCTTCGTCGCCGTAGGCCGCGCGCAGGTGGCGGTCGGCGACCGCGCCCGCCGGGCTGGTTTCGTCCGGGTCGAGCACGGCGACGCGATAGCCCATCGCCTGGGCGGCAAAACAGAACATGCGGCCGAGCTGGCCGCCACCGACCATGCCAAGCCATGCGCCGGGCAGAATCGGTGAAACCGGTGTGTTGTCAGGGTTCATCTTGGTGGTCGGTCGCGGCCGGATACGCGTCGCGCTCGCACAGCGAGCGGCGGGCATCCGGCCGGGGGTCGGACAGGAGACGTCTTATAAAACAACCAGCGCGCTTACAGCGCCGGCAATACCATCGCGTGAGCCGCTTCGTTCTGGCGCACACGGAATGCAGCGAGCTTGTCCGCATATTCGGCGCTGGTGCCGGAGAGCAGGGACACCGCAAACAGCGCCGCGTTCGCGGCACCCGCCTCGCCGATCGCAAACGTCGCGACCGGCACACCCTTGGGCATCTGCACGATCGAATGCAGCGAATCGACGCCCTTCAGATACTTGCTCGCGACCGGCACGCCGAGCACCGGCACCGTGGTCTTCGCGGCCAGCATGCCCGGCAGATGCGCGGCGCCGCCCGCACCCGCGATGATCGCGCGAATGCCGCGCTCGCGCGCGCTTTCAGCATAGGCGAACATTTCGTCGGGCATGCGGTGCGCGGACACGACCTTCGCTTCGTACGGCACGCCGAATTCCTGCAGAATCGCGACGGCGTTTTTCATCACTTCCCAGTCGGAACTGGAGCCCATCAATACGCCGACGACCGGCGCATCATGCGTATGGGCGGTTTGTGCTTCACTCATCTTACGGCTTCCTTGTTTCCCGGCGATGCGCGCCTGACACGGCGCGCGCGATCAGATCAGTCGAGCTTGTGGCCGGTCAGGCGCTCGAGCGCTTCCTGGTACTTCTCGCCCGTTTTCGCGACCACGTCGTCCGGCAGCTTCGGCGCCGGCGGCTCTTTCTTCCACGGCTGGGTTTCGAGCCAGTCGCGCACGAACTGCTTGTCGAACGACGGCGGGTTCGTGCCGACCTGGTACTGGTCCGCCGGCCAGAAGCGCGACGAATCGGCGGTCAGCGCCTCGTCCATCAGATACAGCTTGCCGTGGTTGTCCAGACCGAATTCGAACTTCGTGTCCGCAATGATGATGCCGCGCGTGGCCGCGTAATCTGCGGCTTCCTTATACAGACGGATCGAAATGTCGCGGATCGTGGCCGACAGTTCGGTGCCGATGCGGCGCTCCATCTCGTCGTAGGTGATGTTTTCGTCGTGGTGGCCCATCTCGGCCTTGGCGGCCGGCGTGAAGATCGGCTCGGGCAGCTTCTGCGCGTTCTGCAGACCCGGCGGCAGTTGCACGCCGCAGACCGAACCGGTGGCCTGGTAATCTTTCCAGCCACTGCCGGCCAGATACCCGCGCACCACCGCTTCGACGAGGATCGGCTCGAGACGCTTGACGACCACCGCGCGCCCCTTGACCTGCTCGACTTCGTCCGGCGCGACCACCGACTCCGGCGCGACGCCCGTCAGGTGGTTCGGCACCACGTGCTGCAGTTTCTCGAACCAGAAGTTCGCCATCGCGTTGAGCACGCGGCCCTTGTTCGGAATCGGCTCGCCCATGATCACGTCGAACGCCGACAGACGGTCGGTCGTGACGATCAGCAACTGGTCGTTGCCCACGGCATAGTTGTCGCGGACTTTGCCGCGGCCGAGCAGCGGCAGCGAGCGGAGCGTGGATTCGTAGAGGGTAGACATCGTCGTGGTTCGCTAAAAGTGGTGCAAAAAATGTGACCGGAACAAAAGGGAAACGCCGTTCCCCCGATGATGCGGGAACGGCGATCGAACGACAACCTGGCCAAACGGCCAGGCGCGGAGCCAAAACTACAGCTTAACGGACGACTTGCGCGAGCTCGCCCGACTTGTACTTCTGCGCAATTTTATCAAGCGAAACCGGCTTGATCTTGCCAGCCTGGCCTTCGCAGCCGAATTGCATGTAACGGTCGATACAGATCTTCATCGCCGCTTCGCGCGCCGGCTTCAGGTAATCGCGCGGATCGAACTTGCCCGGGTTGGTCGCCATGTGGCGACGGATCGCGCCCGTGATCGCCAGACGCAGGTCGGTATCGATGTTGACCTTGCGCACGCCGTGACGGATGCCTTCCTGGATTTCTTCGACCGGCACGCCGTAGGTTTCCTTCATGTCGCCGCCGAATTCGCGGATTTCCGCGAGCAGCTCCTGCGGCACCGACGACGAGCCGTGCATCACGAGGTGCGTGTTCGGAATGCGCTGATGGATTTCCTTGATGCGCTGGATCGAGAGAATATCTCCAGTCGGCTTCTTGCTGAACTTGTAGGCGCCGTGCGAGGTGCCGATCGCGATGGCCAGCGCGTCGCACTGGGTCAGCTTGACGAAGTCGGCGGCCTGCTCCGGATCGGTCAGCAGTTGTTCACGCGTCATCGTGCCTTCGGCGCCGTGGCCGTCTTCCTTGTCGCCCTTCATCGTTTCGAGCGAACCGAGCACGCCCAGCTCCGCTTCCACGGTGACGCCGATCGAGTGCGCCGCCTCGACGACCTTGCGCGACACTTCGACGTTGTACTCGTACGATGCGACCGTCTTGCCGTCGGCTTCGAGCGAACCGTCCATCATCACGCTGGTGAAGCCGCTGCGAATCGCCGCCATGCACACCGCCGGCGACTGACCGTGGTCCTGGTGCATCACGACCGGAATGTGCGGATACGACTCGACCGCCGCTTCGATCAGATGACGCAGGAACGGCTCGCCCGCGTACTTACGCGCACCGGCCGACGCCTGCATGATGACCGGGGCGTTGACCTTGTCGGCCGCGGCCATGATCGCCTGCACCTGCTCCAGGTTGTTCACGTTGAATGCCGGAAGGCCATAGCCGTTTTCCGCAGCATGGTCCAGCAGTTGACGCATTGATACGAGAGGCATGCTGAAACTCCTTAGATTGAAACGAATTCTTTTGCCGTCGGCATCTTTTGCGGCGATTTTATCGCGAAGCAGGGGGCGTTCCCGCGATGACACCGGCGCTTTGGTGCGCCGTCGCACATGGACCGTGCGGGTTTCGCCGCCCTGCTTCGCTCAATCGAACCTGTGCCGATCGAGCAGTCCTGCCTGATCAGTACGGTTCACCTACCCGCACGATCTTCAACGTGTTGGTGCCGCCCGCCTGACCCATCGGCTCGCCGACCGTCAGCACGACCATGTCGCCGTGCGACGCGTAGCCCTTGCCGACCACCGTTTCGAGCGCCTGCTGCAGCGCCGTGTCGCGGTCGGTGTTGGTGTCCAGATGCAGCGACGTCACGTTGCGGTACAGCGCCATCGCCCGTTCGCTGCCGACGCGCGGCGTCAGCGCGAAGATCGGCACGTGGGTCCAGTGACGCGACATCCACAACGCGGTCGAGCCCGATTCGGTCAGCGCGACGATGGCCTTGGCGCCGAGGTGATAGGCGGTGAACAGCGCGCCCATCGCGATCGACTGGTCGATCCGCGTGAACGTGCGGTCGAGGAAGTCCTTGTCGAGCTCCGACTGCTCGGACTTTTCCGCTTCGACGCAAATCGCGGCCATCGTCTCGATGGTCTGCACCGGGTACTTGCCCGCCGCCGATTCCGCCGACAGCATCACCGCGTCCGTGCCGTCGAGCACCGCGTTGGCGACGTCCGACACTTCCGCGCGGGTCGGCACCGGCGCGTGGATCATCGACTCCATCATCTGCGTCGCGGTGATCACGAACTTGTTCGATTCGCGCGCCATCCGGATCATGCGCTTTTGCAGCGCCGGCACCGCGGCATTGCCCACTTCCACAGCCAGATCGCCACGCGCGACCATGATGCCGTCCGACGCGTCGAGGATGCCTTGCAGCGCCGGAATCGCTTCCGCGCGCTCGATCTTCGCGATCATCTTCGGCTTGATGCCGTACGGCGCGCCGGCGATGTTCGCGAGCTGGCGGGCCATTTCCATGTCGGTCGCGTTTTTCGGGAACGACACCGCGACGAAATCGACGCCGAGCGACATCGCCGTGCGGATGTCCTCCATGTCTTTGGCGGTCAGCGCGGGCGCCGACAGACCGCCTCCCTGGCGGTTGATGCCCTTGTTGTTCGACAGCTCGCCGCCGATCTTCACGACCGTGTGGATCTCCTGGCCGATCACGCGTTGCACGCTGAGCACGATCAGACCGTCGTTGAGCAGCAGCACGTCGCCCGGCTTCAGGTCGCGCGGCAGATCCTTGTAGTCGAGGCCGACGCGCTCGTCGTTGCCGAGCTCGCATTCCCCGTCGAGAATGAACGGATTGCCGGTGACGAGCGTCGTGCGGCCGCTCTCGAATTTGCCGACGCGGATCTTCGGGCCTTGCAGGTCAGCCATGATGGCGACTTCGCGGCCGGCCTGACGGGCCGCCTCGCGCACGAATTCGGCGCGCTGGCGATGGTCGTCCGCGGTGCCGTGTGAGAAATTGAGCCGCACCACGTCCAATCCCGCCTGAATCATTTGCAGCAGGATTTCCGGCGTGCTGGAAGCCGGACCGATAGTAGCGACAATCTTGGTGGCGCGATGCATGAGTCTCCTCGTCTGGATAGGATCGCTGGTAAGAGCGCTGCGGGGCTGCTGCGGAGTTCGCGCATCGAAAGATGCTGCCTGGGGTCGCGCGCCGGTTGTGGCCGGTGTCGCTTTGTGGAGTGATGCGGGTGATGCGGTATTCGAGAGCGGCGCCTCGCGCGCCGGAGATTGGCTGCCCTGCTTGCCGGAAGGCTGTTCCGGCCGGGCCGAATCGTGTTGAGCAGCTTCGACCTGTGCCGTTGGGGGCTGCTCCGCGTCGCCGGTCGGAGCTGGCGGTGCAACCGGTTCCGCGGGCGCTCCGGCGGCTAGCGCCGGTTCGGTGGCCGCGGGCGCTCCGGCGGCTAGCGCCGGTTCGGTGGCCGCGGGCGCTATCGGCGCTTCGGCCGCCTCGTCCTGTCCGGCCGCTGCCGACGCAGCGGCCGCGCGTGTCGCGCGCTCCCCTGCCGGCGTTGCCGCGTTACCGCGCTGCGCTTTCACGCCACGCGCCTTGGTCGACTTCGCCGCTGGGGAGCGCGTCGCCACGTTAAGCCCGCGATTCCAGAACTTCTACCGCCGGCAGCTTCTTGCCCTCGAGGAACTCGAGGAATGCGCCGCCGCCCGTCGAAATGTAGCTGACCTGGTCGTGGATGCCGTACTTGGCGATTGCCGCGAGCGTATCGCCGCCGCCTGCGATCGAGAACGCCGCCGAGCGCGCGATCGCGTCCGCGAGCGTCTTCGTGCCGTTGCCGAACTGGTCGAACTCGAACACGCCGACCGGGCCGTTCCACACGATCGTGCCGGCCTTCTCGAGTTGCGCGGCGAGCACCTTGGCGGTTTCCGGGCCGATGTCGAGGATCATGTCGTCGTCCTGCACATCGGCGACGGCCTTTACTTCTGCCTTCGCGGTCGGCGAGAACTCCCTGGCCGTGACGACGTCGGTCGGGATCGGCACCGAGGCGCCCCGGGCCTTGGCCGCGTCGATGATCGCCTTCGCTTCGTCGACGAGATCGGCTTCGGCGAGCGACTTGCCGATCTTCAGGCCGGCCGCGAGCATGAACGTATTGGCGATGCCGCCGCCAACGATCAGCTGGTCGACCTTCTCCGCGAGCGACTTCAGGATGGTCAGCTTGGTCGACACCTTGGAGCCCGCGACGATCGCCACG
This sequence comes from Paraburkholderia sp. MM5384-R2, assembly GCF_014201025.1. Lineage (NCBI taxonomy): Bacteria > Pseudomonadati > Pseudomonadota > Betaproteobacteria > Burkholderiales > Burkholderiaceae > Paraburkholderia > Paraburkholderia sp. MM5384-R2. Next base: position 13,462 of record NZ_JACHDI010000015.1, on the reverse strand, counting down.
AGCGGACGCTTCGGTGCGCCGAGCGCCTTGCCGAGCGCTTCGAGCTCAGCGGCGAGCAGCGGACCCGCACAGGCAACCGGCGCGTACTTCGCGATGCCGTGCGTAGTCGCTTCGGCGCGGTGGGCGGTGCCGAATGCGTCGTTCACGTAGATATCGCAGAGCTTGGCCATTTTCTGCGCGAGCTCGTCGGAATCTTTCTTTTCGCCCTTGTTGACGCGGCAGTTTTCGAGCAGCACGACCGAGCCCGGCGCGACGTTCACGCCGTTTTCGACCCAATTCGCGACGAGGGGCACGTCGCGGCCGAGCAGCTCCGCGAGACGCTTCGCCACCGGCGCGAGCGAATCTTCCGGCTTGAAGTCGCCTTCGGTCGGACGGCCGAGGTGCGAGGTGACCATCACCGCGGCGCCGGCGTCGAGCGCGGCCTTGATGGCCGGCACGGAAGCGCGGATGCGGGTGTCTTCGGTGATGTTGCCTTGATCGTCCTGCGGCACGTTCAGATCGGCGCGGATGAACACGCGTTTGCCGGACAGCTTGCCTTCGGCGATCAGGTCGGAGAGACGCAATACCTTGTTCATGGGCTTGAGTATGCGAGTTGATGAGAAGGCGGTGACGGACAGCGCGCGGGGACGAGGCGCAGCGAACTCCAGCGCTTCGGCCCAACGGCTCCGCGGGATCGGGCGCCGGCGGCCGGCCGCGACACCAGGCGCCTTGCCGCGGCGCGCTCAACCCGGAAAAGGCATTTTAACTGATCCCAACGGCCTTCTGATCCGTGACACGGCGAATGTCGCGCATTTGATCGCAAGGCCGCAGATGCCGCGGCGTAGCAATCATCGCCGCACCCCGGGCCCGGCCCTCACAGGAAGACGCGCATCAGCGTGAATACGACCATTCCGGTCACGATCGTGCCGAGCATGGTGCGCCGCCACAAAAACCAGCCGAGGCCGGCGAGCGTCGCGTAGAGCTCATGATTGGAAGGCGCGAACGACAGCCCGTCGGACGTCGTCAGCACGTCGGGCACCACCACCGCGGCGAGCGCGGCGGCCGGCGCGTAGCGCAGCATCTTCTGCACGCGCGCCGGCAGTACCGTGCGCTCGCCGCCGATCAGGAACATCGCGCGCGTGAGCGCGGTGACGAAGGTCATGCCGAAAATGGCGAGCCAGATTTGCGTGGAGGTCATCGGGAGTCTCCGGCGCGATCGTTCACGCCACGAATGCGGCGCAGGTCGGCGCGCTCGATCATCAGGTCGGCCGCGCTGCCGGCCGCGATCGCCGCGATCACCGCGAGCAGCAACGCCAGCCGGTACGGCAGATCGAGCGCGAGCAGCGACACGATGCCGGCCACGCTGACCGCGACCAGCGTCGAGCGGGTGGCGATCGCCGACACCATCACCGGCAGCAGCGCGAGCGTGCCGGCCAGCGCGAGCCCCCAGTTGTCCGGAATCAGGCTCGCGAGCAGGATGCCGATGATCGACGACACCTGCCACGACAGCCAGCTCGATACCGCCATGCCCCAGAAGTACGCCTCCTTGCCCGGCACGTAGCCGGTCGGAAAGCTCTTCTTGACGAATAGCAGATAGATCACGTCGCCGTTGAAATAGCCCAGCACGATGCGCCGCCACATCGACAGATACGAGAAGTGCGGCGCGAGGCCGGCGCTGAAGATCACGAAGCGGGTGTTGACCATCGCCGCGGTCAGCAACACGGTCCACACCGGCAGCTTCGCCGCGAGGAGCGGCAACACCGCCAGCTGCGACGAACCGGCGTAGCACAGCAGCGACATCGTGAGCGCCTGCGGCAGCGTCAGCACGGACTTGCTCATCGCGATGCCGGTCACGAGGCCCCAGGAAAAAATCGCCATCAGCGTGGGGGCGTAGGCGCGCGCGCCTTCACGAAAAGCGCGGCGATCGGTGTCGGACAGTCGAGCGAGCATCGGGCGAAGGGTGCGGGCGCAGGAAACGCCGTCAAGAAGGCCAGGTCGGCGCCAGCTTGCGAGACCACCCGCTGGCGCATCCGGATTTGATTTATGCGTGCGCTGGATTATAGCGTCCGGGGTGCGCCCAAATGCCCGTGGTGTGTGCAAAAGACGCTAAAATAGCGCTCCCGGCTATGTCCTGCGCTCATGGCCGCACCTCATAACGCACCTGCTGGAGAACCGTATGTCAATGGCCGACCGCGACGGCAAGATCTGGATGGATGGCAAGCTCATCGAGTGGCGTGATGCCAAAATCCACGTGCTCACCCATACGCTGCACTACGGCATGGGCGTGTTCGAGGGCGTGCGCGCTTACAAGACGGCCGACGGCGCCACCGCGATTTTCCGCCTGCAGGAGCACACCAAGCGCCTGCTGAACTCGGCGAAGATCTTCCAGATGAACGTGCCGTTCGACCATGAAACGCTCGCCGCCGCGCAGCGCGAAGTGGTCCGCGAGAACAAGCTCGATTCGTGCTATCTGCGCCCGATCATCTGGGTCGGCTCGGAAAAGCTCGGCGTGTCGGCCAAGGGCAACACGATTCACGTCGCGATCGCCGCGTGGCCTTGGGGCGCATACCTTGGCGAAGACGGCATCACCAAGGGCATCCGCGTAAAGACGTCGTCGTTCACGCGCCATCACGTGAACGTGTCGATGGTGCGCGCGAAGGCGTCGGGCTGGTACGTGAACTCGATCCTCGCGAACCAGGAAGCGATCACCGACGGCTACGACGAAGCGCTGTTGCTCGACGTCGACGGCTACGTGTCGGAAGGCTCGGGCGAGAACTTCTTCCTCGTCAACAACGGCAAGCTGTACACGCCTGATCTGTCGTCGTGCCTCGACGGCATCACGCGCGACACCGTCATCACGCTCGCGCGCGACATGGGCCTGCAGGTGATCGAAAAGCGCATCACGCGCGACGAAGTCTATACCTGCGACGAAGCGTTCTTCACCGGCACGGCGGCCGAAGTCACGCCGATCCGCGAGCTCGACAACCGCACGATCGGCGCTGGCGCGCGCGGCCCGATCACCGAAAAGCTGCAGTCGGCTTTCTTCGACGTCGTGAACGGCAGGAGCGCGAAATACGCGCACTGGCTCACGAAGATCTGAGCGACGTTTCGAGATGCCCCGCGCAGCCCAACGGCGGCGCACTGCAAGCACCCCGCATACAACGAGAAAGTCTCATGAGCGAAATCAAGGAAATGCCGCTGGTCGAACTGTCGGCAAAAGATCTGCCGGCGTATTGTCCGAACCCAGCCATGCCGCGCTGGAGCGCGCATCCGCGCGTCTTCATCGACGTGTCGCACGGCGAAGCGCGTTGCCCGTATTGCAGCACGCGTTACAAGCTGCGCGACGGCGAAGTGATCAAGGGCCATTGATCCAACGCATCGAGCGGTTCTGAGCCAGCTTGCACGGCACGAGGCGTGCGTCTTGAATCACGCGCTCGCCGCGCCGCAGGCTCGACCGCACGACCCGTGCGGCCGCACCGCCGCCGCGCCGCCATCGCGGCGCGTGTGGCCAAACGGCATCGCGCCGTGCGGCTCTCCGCTTTCCCCATTTACCTATCCGAGTGCCGCGCGCATCGCGCGCGCGGCGCTTGTTATCGACACCGGACACTCACTCTGATGCGTCGCGCGTTGGTTATCGCACCGAACTGGATCGGTGACGCATTGATGGCGCAGCCGCTGTTTGCGCGCCTCGTGAAATTGCATCCGCGCATCGTCATCGACGCGGTCGCGCCCAGCTGGGTCGCACCCGTGCTCGAACGCATGCCGGAAATCCGCGACGTCTACGCGACCGATCTCGCCCACGGCAAGCTGCAGATGCTGCGCCGCTGGCAGTTGTCGAGCGATCTGCGCGACGTCGGCTACGACGCGGCCTACGTGCTGCCGAATTCGTTCAAGTCGGCGCTGATTCCGTGGCTGGCGGGCATTCCGCTGCGCATCGGCTACACCGGCGAGAGTCGCTACGGCGTGCTGAACGTGCGTCACGCGAATCCGCGCAAGGACGCCCGCCCGCCGATGGTCGGCCACTACGCCGCCCTCGCCTATGCGCCAGGCGCCAAGGTCCCCGAAGATCTGCCGATGCCGCGCCTCGACACGGACCTGAACGAGGCCTCGCGCGTGTCGGCGCGCTTCAATCTCGATACGCGCGTGCCGCTGCTGGTGTTCTGCCCCGGCGCCGAATACGGTCCCGCGAAGCGCTGGCCGCCCGAGCACTTCGCGTCGCTCGCGCAGATGATTGGCCAGTCGTTCCCGTACACGCAAATCGTCGCGCTCGGCTCGCCGAAAGACGCGCCGCTCGCGCAGGCGATCGCCGAAAAAGCGCCGAACGTGCGCAACCTGTGCGGCCAGACCGCACTCGGCGAGGCTTGCGCGCTGATCTCGCGGGCCAACGCGGTCGTCACCAACGACTCCGGACTGATGCACGTCGCCGCCGCGCTGCGCCGCCCGCTCGTGGCCGTCTACGGTTCGACCGATCCGCGCCACACCCCGCCCTTGTCCGAGCTCGCGAAGGTACAATGGCTTCATCTCGAATGCAGCCCCTGTTTTGAGCGCGAGTGCCCGCTCGGTCATCTGAACTGTCTGAAGCAGCTGAGCGCCGAGCAGGTTTTCGGCGATTTGCGCGGCATGCTGCTCGCGCAGCGCTGAGCCGACCGGTACTTGCACGCAACACCGCACGCCCCGAGCGCGTCGCGTCATGTTCGCGCCTTGCGGCACGGGCAAGCTGACGCCGGGGGCGATGGTCCGGCGCTCTGGACCGTCCCGCTACCGCTGACCCGCAACCGCGCGCCGCGCACAAGAGACTGACAAGCCATGCCACGTTTTGCCCATATCTTCGAAGCCGCCGCCGATACCCTGAGCGCCTACTATCAGGCCGTCGCCGAGGTCAATATCGACAGCTTGATGGGCTTGTGGATCGACGAGGAGTTCGTCAGCTGCATCTGCGCGGACGGCTCGCATCTGCACGGCCTCGAGAGCATCCGCAATGGCTTGCAGGTCCAGCTCGAAGCGCTGCCGGTGTCGATCGAGCCGCTCGACATCCGCGTCTACGACAGCCTCGGCACCGTCGTCTATGCGATTGCCGAAGCACATCGTCCGGCCGACCCGACCGCCACGCCCGCGATGGTTTTCACCACCTACGTGATGGTCCATGAACGCGGCGAATGGCGCATTGCGCATATTCACGCAAGCCCGATGCCGAACGAGACCGCCAGCCAGTTCGCAACGAAGATGCGGCATGGCCAGGGCCCGCTGCACTGACGCGCGGCACCACGACAGATTCAGAATCACGTTTTCTCGCTCTTCCGCCGGTATGAGTTCGACGCCACATAAACCCGCTTCCTCCGGTACGGCCCCCGCCAAGGTGGCGGCCGCCGTCGAGGTGGCCGTCGAGCTGCTGTACCGCGCGCCGCTCTGGCTGCCGAACCGGCATGTGCAGACGATCGTCCCGTCGCTGTTCGCGCGCCGCCCCGCAGTATCGTTTCGCCGTGAGCGCTGGGACACCCCGGACGGCGATTTCATCGATCTCGACTGGGTCGCGCACGACACTCCGCCCACCGACGCCGCGCCGCTCTTCGTGCTGTTTCACGGCCTGGAAGGCAGTTCGTCGTCGCACTACGCGGTCGCGCTGATGGCCGCCGCGCGCGAATACGGCTGGCACGGCGTGGTGCCGCACTTTCGCAGTTGCAGCGGCCCGCTGAACCGGCTGCCGCGCTTCTACCATCTCGCCGACAGCAACGAGGTCGACTGGATCCTGCGCCGCCTGCGCGCCGCGCATCGCGGGCCGGTGGTCGCGGCGGGCGTGTCGCTCGGCGGCAACGTGCTGCTGCGCTGGCTCGGTGAGCGGCAGGCCGATGCGGCGCGGGTGGTAGCCGCCGCTGCCGCGATTTCGACACCGATCGACGTCCATGCGGGCGGCCGTGCGCTGTCGCAGGGCTTCGGCCTCGTCTACACGCGCAGCTTCCTGAAGACGCTGAAACACAAGGCCAACCAGAAGCTCGAGCAGTTCCCGGGCCTGTTCGATCGCGACGCGATGCTCGCGAGCCGCACGATGTACGAGTTCGACAACGTCGTGACCGCGCCGCTGCACGGCTTTCGCGATACCGACGACTACTGGAGCACCGCAACCACCCGCCCGCTGCTGCCGCACATTCAGGTGCCGACGCTCGTGCTCAACGCGCGCAACGACCCGTTCCTGCCGGCCGAAGCGCTGCCGTCGCGGCACGAGGTGTCGGCGGCGGTCGAGCTTTATCAGCCTGAGCACGGCGGCCACGCGGGCTTCATGACCGGGCCGTTCCCGGGCCGCATCGACTGGCTGTCGCGGCGCGTGTTCGGCTATCTGGAGCGACACGTCGATCATGGATGACATCGTCAAACAGGCGCTCGCCAAATGGCCGAACGTGCCGAGCTGCACCGGCTGGCTGATGCTCGACCGGCGCGGCAACTGGCGCATGCGCGACGAAGCGGCCCAGACGAGCGGCGCGCCCGGCGTGCCGATCCGGCATGAGGCGCTGCTTGGCTTCATCAACCGGAACTATGAGGCCGATGAGCGCGGACAGTGGTTTTTTCAGAACGGACCACAGCGCGTGTATGTCGAGCTGGCTTATACGCCGTGGGTGGTCAGATTGTCCGCGCACGCGGATGGAACGCTTGCGCTGCACGACCAGGGCGGCGGCGCGTTCGAGCCGGCGGCGGTGTTCGCGGATGAAGACGGCGGCATTCTGTTTGCCGATCGCTCGCAGCCAGCACGTATCGCGGTGCTGCACGACCACGACCTCGAGATCTTCTCCGATCACGCGACGCTCGCCGACGATGGCTCATTGAGCGGTGCGCTCCACTGGAGTGTTCAGCGCACCTTGCCGCTGCAAAGCGTGCGACGCGATCAGGTGGCCGCGCGCTTTGGCTTCGTTGCGAGCCCGGCGGCGCAGGTCTGACGCGCGCAGCGGCGCGCGCTCACGTCCACCCTACCCTTTCTCGTCGAGCCGCTCCTCCTTGTAGCGGCTCTCCATCTCGTGCAGGCGCGCGTCGACGGTCGCGAGGTCGTAATAGCCGATCGTCTTCAGGTCGCGCGCGTCCTTCAGCTGCCGGATCGCCGATGGCCACGCGCCCTCCAGCGCGAACTTCTCCGCCATCGCGCGATGCTGCGTCAATGCATCGCCACTGCCCGCGCTCGCCTGCGCGAGATAGAGCCACCACGCGGGTTGATCGGGATGCGCCCGGGTCTCCTGCTTCGCGAGCGCCTGCGCGTCGGTGAAGCGATGCAGCGTCAACAGCGTGCGGATATGCATGTCGATCGCCGCGTTCGACTGCGGCCAGCGCTTCTGCGCGAACTCGGCGAGACGCGCGGCTTCGTCGGCGTGACCGGCACTCCGTGCGATGTCGGTCGCGAGCACGTCGAGGCTCGGCGAATCGCGCTCGGGCTCGCCTTGCGCACACGCGCCCGAGACGAACGTCGCGCGCGCGTTCGCGAGCGAGGCCGCCGCGTCGTCGTAGCGCTCGAGCAGCAGCTGCCCGTAAGCGATGCCGTACCAGTTCGCCGCGACGTTCAACGCGGTGCGGTCCTCGATTTCCGAGCGCAATCGCGAAATCTCGTCCGCGTATTCGCTGCGCGAATGGTCCTGCAACAGACGCGAGCGCGCCCGCACGAAGCCGTACTCGGGGTCCTGATGCGGCTGCCGGTACGGCGCGCGGCGCGCGCGGTCCTCCATGTCGGCGATCCGCTCGACGGTCAGCGGGTGCGTACGCGCGTAGGCCGGAACGCCGTTTTCGTTCATCGCCGCGCGGTCGAGCCGGTGGAAGAACGTGGGCATCGCGTAGGGATCGTAACCGGCGCCGGCGAGCAGCAGAAACCCGACGCGGTCCGCCTCCTGCTCGGCCGATCGCGAGAAGCGCAGTTGGCTGTCGACCGCATACGCCTCGCTGCCGAGCGCGATCGCGCTGCCGAGGTCGCCGCTATGCGCGAGTACGCCTGCCAGCACGCCGAACAGCACACCGACGAGCGCCGCGTAGCCGCCGCGCTCGCCGTTCGAGATCATCCGCGAGATGTGCCGCTGCAGCACGTGCCCCATCTCGTGACCTAGCACCGACGCGAGCTCGGACTCCGTCTGCGTCGTCACGATCAGCCCCGTGTTCACGCCGATGAAACCGCCCGGCAGCGAAAACGCGTTGATCTGCGCGTCGCGCACCGCGAACAGCTCGAAATCCGGACGATAGCCGCCGATGTACAGCGCGCTGGCCGCTGCCGCTAGCTTGGCGGCAACCGAATTAAGATAGTCGCGCACGAGCCAGTCGTCGAGATAGTCGGGGTCGCGGCGTATCTCACGCATCACGCGCTCGCCGAGCTTGCGTTCGGCCTGTGGACTCAGCGAGCCGGCGCCGCCGCTGCCGAGATCGGGCAACTGCTGCGCGACGATCGGCGCGCGCCAGTCGTTGCTGCCGGTTTTGCCGCCAGTGCCACCGCTACCGCCGCCATTGGAAAAGCGGCTCTGCGCGCCGCCGTAGGTGCCGAACACGCCGCGCGCGATGTCGGGCGGCAGGATCGGATCGGCATGCGCGTCGCTCGGGCCGCTCACGAGCGGCGCCTCGGACGATGACGTTCCCGGCACGGTGGCCGCCCCGCCCGTCGATTGCCCGAGCGCGCCCGGCGGCATCGCGAGCGCGACGGATAGCAACGCAGCGAGGAATCGTTTTGAATGCATCGCGAAGCCGGCCTGACGAAGTCGAAAAACGCCGCCCGTGGCCTGGACTAAGATAGCGGGCAAGGGCGTCGCAGGACGCGCACGAGGCAAAACTCAGAGCACGACACAGCGCAAATGTAATCAGTCGCCGCGACGATTCGAGACCGCGCCGCACTGCTATGATAGGCGCCCTCTGAAGGAGTCAACCATGCCTGAACTCACTCATTTCGATGCGGCCGGTGACGCGCATATGGTGGACGTCGGCGGCAAGCAGGAGACCAGGCGCATCGCGATCGCGCGTGGCTCGATCCGCATGCTGCCCGACACGTTCGCGCTGATCCGCGACGGCAAGGCCAAAAAGGGCGACGTGATCGGCATCGCGCGGATCGCGGCGATCCAGGCCTCGAAGCGCACCGCCGATCTGATTCCGCTCTGTCATCCGCTCGCGCTGACACGCGTGAAGGCCGATTTCGAACTCGACGAGCAGATGCCCGGCGTGCATTGCACGGTCCAGGTCGAGACGTTTGGACGCACGGGCGTCGAAATGGAGGCGCTTACCGCCGTGCAGATCGGGCTGCTGACCGTGTACGACATGTGCAAGGCGGTGGATCGCGGCATGACCATCACCGATGTGAAGGTGATGGAAAAGCATGGCGGGAAATCGGGGGATTGGGTGGCGCAAGCTTGACGTGCGGTTCGACAACTATCCGGATAGCAACATGACCATCGACGAACTGCTCGAGCAGCTACTGGCGTTTCGCGACGCGCGCGACTGGCGGCAGTTTCACACGCTGCGCAACCTGATCGTCTCCACCGGCATCGAAGCCGGCGAGCTGTTGGAGACGATTCAGTGGAAGACCGATGCGCAGATCGACGCGCTGCTCGGCGATCCCGCGCAATCGACGAACCTCAGGCACGAGTGCGCCGACGTGTTCATGTATCTGCTGCTGGTCGCCCATACCGCCGGCTTCGATCTCGTCGACGCGGCAGCGGAAAAACTGAAGCTGAACGAAGCGCGCTACCCCGTCGACAAGGCAAAAGGCACGGCCGCGAAGTATTCCGAGCTTTGAAGTTGACGCGAGCATGCCCAAGCCTGCGCGGCACGATCAATCTTCGTCACTGTCGTCATCCGGCGTCGCATCGGCCGCCGGTGTGCCGTAGCGCTTCACCAACTGCTGCCTGAAGCCCGCGAGCGACTTCTGCTCGTCGACGAGCTGGTAGAGATAGCCGAGCTGCGCCGGCCAGTCTTTCAATTCCTCGGCGAAGATCCGCAAGCGTTCGACCGTATCGAGCGCCGCCGCGGTATCGCCGGTCAGCGCCTGCAGCACCGCGTAGCGACGCAGCACCGTCTCGCCCGGCAACAGCGCGATCGCCTGCTTGTGCATCGCGAGCTTGCGCTGCAGGTTCAGCGGACTCATCGGCTGCAGCGTCGCGAGACCGTATTCGCCCCACGCGCCGAACAGGAACGACGGATCGGCGCTGTACTGCTCGGCCGGACGCGCGCCGTAGTAGAGCACCTCGGCGCGCGCATAGTCGCGATACACCGGATACAGCGCGGCGAGTCCGCCGAACACCACCACCGCGAACGCACCGAGCGACAGATTCGCCGGCACCGCGCGCAACGGCCGCGTTTCGAGCAGGCCGAACACGAACATCGCGGGCAACAGGAAGAACATGTACTGCTGCGGATACTCGACGAGCGCATGCATCGTCAGCACGCCGATCAGCGCGATGCCGAACACGCGCGCGGCGCTTTGCGGCGCACGCACGACGCGCACGAGCCACGCGACGAGACCCACGAGCACGATCGCGAGACCGATCAGACCGGTTTTCGCGAGCAGGTCGACGAAAATGTCGTGCGAGTTGTTGGCGATTTCGACGCCGCCCAGCTGCTTGACGAGCTCGAACTGATAGCTCGGAAATTCGCCCCAGCCGACGCCGAGCAGCGGATGCTGCTTGAACATCGTCCAGCCGTATTTCAACAGCGCGAGGCGCGGCGCGATCTGGCCGGCATCCTGGAAGCGCTCGGCCGCCGACTGCCCGAGTTCGAGGTGAAAGCGCACGTTGGCCCAGCGGATCAGCGCATTGACCACGAAAAACAGCACCGCGAGCGCGATCGGCACCAGCCAATCACGGTTGCTACGGCGCAATTGCAGTTCGTTGCGAGTCTGCGCGAAGGCCATCCAGAAGCCGGCCACGACGATCACGCCCATCTGCAGCCATGGACCCCGCGACACGGTCAGCGCGAGGCCGACCGAGAAAATCGTCGACACGAGCAGCCAGATGGGCACCGCGATGCGGCGCGTCTGCACGAGGTACAGCGCGCCCGCCATCGCGAACGCGATATACGTCGCGAGGTGGTTCGCCTGCGCCATGTTGCCGAACGGCCGGCGCTCGACGGTTATGTTGTACGCGACGACGAGCGGAGCCACGCGCGCCTCGAGGTGAAACAGCTGGATCACCTGACTGAACACCGCGAACAGACCGCCGACGATCAACGCGCCCGCCGCCCAGCGCAACGCGGTCTCGTCGAGCTTCACGCGCGTGAAGCCGTAGCCCACATGCACGGCCATCCACGCAGCGAGCAGGAAGCCCGCGCCGAGCCAGTTCATCGATGGCTCCGCGACCGGCAGCACCAGCGTCTGCACGACCAGCACGAGGCCGAACAGCAGGGGTACGAGCGCGACCGCGGGCGACGCGAAGCTCACGCGCGGCCGGGTGGTCGCGACCAGCAGCACGACGGCCGCCCCGGTCAGCAGAAACAGCGCGAGCGAGGTGAATTCGGCGTAGAAGGTTGGGATCGGATACGTATGGTTGGCAACCGCGTAGGGCAGGATCAACGCAAGAGCCAGCAGTACGAGAGACAGGTAGCGTGCGAAAGGGGTGGGCATCGAATCAACGGTGGGCGTCAGCAACCGGCGCACTATACAAAAATTTCGTTGCACTGTGCGCCGGTCCGGCCGAAATAGGCTGAAAATCAGCCCTTTACGTTGTGGCTTCGACTCATCCAGTCAGCACTCGGCTGCTGTCTCGTTCACTTACTCATTTGCCCCTTATGAACGGCATTCGGGCGGCGCCAGATTCGCGGCGAGCGTCGGCGCCTCGCTTGGCATCGGCCCCGAACCCGGCGCCGGCAACGACGACGCGCTCTTGCCGCTCGCAAAGCATTCCCACGTCAGCGCGCCGGTCTGCACCGCGTCCTTGCTCAACGCGACGCGCGCGCTCGGCGCATCGACGTTGTCCGGGACCGACGGCACCAGCGTCATGGTGTTTGCGCCGGCCTGCGCGACACGCGTCGAGTACGTGATCGTGATCTGACCAGTGTCGTCGTCGATCTGGATGGACTCGACGTTGCGCGTGGCGGGCGGCGACGCATAACCGCCGCTGAACGCGTTGCCGCTCGCGGCGTTTTCGGCCACCGCGAGCCGCGCCGACGCCGCGAGCGACAAGCCCTCGCCGACTCGGCTGCGCGCCAGATAGTCCTGATACGCGGGAATCGCGTAGGCCGCGATCACGCCGACGATCGCGAGCACGATCATCAACTCGATCAGCGTGAAGCCGACGCCGCAGCGGCGGCAGATGCGCGCGAACCAGCTCGCGCGCCAGCGTGCGCGGCGCGACCTACGCGAGGATTGCGTCGATTGAGAGTATGGGGAATATGGCAGGGTAACGATCATCGGCAGACTCCTGATACGAGAAACGCCTGGCCCGTGGATCGGGAACAGGCGTTTTAATCGTAGCGAGCGAAGCTCGCGCGTCACAGTCAGCCGGATGGCCAGGCTTGCATTCGGACGGCATCACGAATCAGGCAGCGATGCACCGTCAGCACCATGCTCACACCGCCGCGCGTTTCGCGTTACGGCGCTTCAACAGATAACCGACGATCACGACGAACAGCGCGCCCGCGATGCTCATCCCGTATTCGGCGACTGGCATGTCGAGGATCGGCCAGCGGTCGCCGGCCGGGTCGTTGACCATCAGACCACCCGCGATCCAGCCGAGCAGGCCCGCGCCGAACAGTACGATGCCCGGAAAGCGATCGAGCAGCTTCAGAATCAGCTGGCTGCCCCACACGATCAGCGGAATGCTCACGACGAGGCCAAAGATCACCAAAGCCAACCGGTGCTCGTGCTCCGCGGCTTCGGCCGCGCCCGCGATCGCGATCACGTTGTCGACGCTCATCACCGCATCCGCGACGATGATCGTCTTCACCGCCGAGATCAGCTTGTCGGCCGGCTTCACGTTGTCGTGAGCGTCGTGCGCCGGCGCGAGCAGGCGCACGCCGATCCACAGCAGCAGCAAGCCGCCCGCGAACTTCAGGAACGGCACGTCGAGCAGCACGACCGCGAACGCGATCAGCACGACGCGCAGCGCGATCGCGCCGGCGGTCCCCCAAACGATCCCACGCACGCGCTGCGACTGCGGCAGGTTGCGGCAGGCGAGCGCAATCACGACCGCGTTGTCGCCGCCGAGCAGAACGTCGATGACGATGATCTGAAAGACCGAGCCCCAATGGAGGGTCGTGAAGAATTCGAGCATGGAAAAAAGCATAAGAAAAAATCGACCGCGCGGGCAGAACCGCGGCGCAAGCGCGGACAAAAAAAAAGCGGGGGAGTCTGCACTCCCCCGCTTTTTGGGACCGCCCGCTCACGAAAGGAGTTCGTAAGCGTATCAAAATCGCGCGCCAACGGCACGCGAATTCGATTTACAGCATCGCCTTCAGAAGACGCGCCATTTCCGACGGGTTCTTCGTGACCTTGATACCGCACGCGTCCATGATTTCCAGCTTCGCTTCGGCGGTGTCCGCACCGCCC